>NZ_LGYY01000029.1:0-54685 GCF_001308045.1 Shewanella sp. Sh95 | reverse complement strand
GGTCGAGGTTACGGATAGAGATAGCGGGAGCGGCCATGATGAATTACCTGCAAAAGAGAGTAATAGATCAGAATGACCGATCGCCGTCAAGTTTTTTAAATCGAAAATTAGGTGCGGAATGACGGATTATTTATCATGTTCTTAATCGAACATCGTCTTTAACTGTTTAGCCTGAATGTGTGGTGTTGCTGAATTTGATTATGGTCAAGGTCTTACAACAAAAGCCCGTTTAAGCTGACATTTGATGAATAATAGCTATTAGATTCTCAGATTGTGCCACCCCACATTTTGGTCTAGATTGGGGGCTCTTTTAGCCCCAAACGTGTCCCGGTTGGGCGTGGTATTCTCTTTCAATGGAGCCTTGTCATGGCAAATATTTTGCTGGTGGCCAACCTTAACTGTGACCGCGTGTTAATCCTTGATAAACCTTTAAAAACCGGTGGTCGCTTTCATTATCAAGATGGCGGTCAACGGCTAGGCGGCGGTGGGGCGAATACGGGGCTTGGACTTGTTTGGGCTGGTCATCGAGTTGCATTAGTCAGCCAAGTGGGTCGGGATGAAATGGGGGATTGGGCTATCGCCGAGGCTAGTACCCAAGGGCTTGATTGTCGTTTAGTGCAGCGCCGCGCAGGGAATACCTGTGAGATGCTGCTGGTGATGACTCCTGACGGTGAGCGCACCATTATCCGCCCGCAGCGGCCAGTTTTTGAGTTATCGGTTCCACCAAAATGGCAGCATTGGGATGCGTTGTATTTTAATACATCAGCGGAAGGGACTGTAAGTTGGGCTAAAACGGCACTCGATCATTGCCTTGTGATCGCGCAACTTGCCAAGGATGATAGACCACGCCCTTGCCATGTACTACTTGCTTCTATGAGTGATATGCATGGACGATGTGATGTCGCCTCTTGGGATTACGGTGTAAGCATTGGTGGGGAATCATTACGTTATTTTGTGGTGACTGATGGTGTCCGTGGCGCGAAGGTTTATACCCAAGATGATGTGCAGCATGTGCCTGCGGTGCCTGCTGAGGTTGTCGACACCACGGGTGCAGGGGATGCCTATGCTGCTGGGCTTATTCATGGACTCTGTGCTGGCAAATCTATCACTCAAGCAATGGCTGAAGGTGCTGTTTGGGCGGCTTTTGCAGTCGCAACAGACAGTTCTATTCCTGGTGAAGCTTTAAAACAGTATTTAGAAGCATAATGCTGGAAATGGGCTGCAAGTGTTAAACAATTTGGAGGTCATTTTTCTGTCATCTTGGATTGATAAAGTGTGCACAGTGACGGAGAGCTCTTGTCCTTTAACGTTTGCTTGCGCTTTTCTCCCATTTTGTTGGTTCGCTTGTTTGCCTCGTTTCCCCAACGGGGCATTTTTTTACCTCGAATAATGTTATTTCGTCGAAGAACATTCATATAGCGGAAATATTGTGCGGTCATTGAGGGATTGCGTTAACATTTAGGTAACTCACCACGCTACTACAAAATAATAAGCCTACTGCTGTTGGAGTTGGAAATGGGCAATCACGTTTGGAATGATAAAAAGAAGTTTATTTGGCTACTTTCTGTGTTGTTGCTAGTTGCCTTTTTAGTGACCAGTGGTATTAGCTATAAAGTGGCCCATGACTCTTTGAGTCAGCAAATTGAAAGTAATACTTTACCTTTAACAAGCGATAATATTTATTTAGAAATTCAACAAGATCTACTACGTCCGATCTTTATTTCCTCCCTAATGGCACAGGATACCTTTGTGCGTGATTGGACATTAAACCATGAGCAAGAGCCTGAAAAGCTGATCCGTTATCTGAAAGAAATCCAGGATAAGTACGATACTGTCACCAGCTTTTTTGTTTCAGAACAGAGTCGCAACTACTACCACTCATCGGGGGTATTAAAGAAAATCCAAGATATTGAGCCTAATGATGCTTGGTATTTTCGTGTCCGTTCGTTACCAGAATCAGAACATTATGAAATTAATATCGATGCTGATACCGCTGATCGCACTAAAACAACCGTATTTGTTAACTATAAAGTTTTTGATTTTGAAGGTAAGTTTATGGGGGTTACTGGCGTTGGCCTTGCAGTTGAAAAGGTCAAGGCGCTGATTGAACTCTATCAAAAGCGTTATAACCGCCGGGTTTTTTTCACCGATAGACAGGGAAATGTCACTCTCCATGGTGATGAATATGATGGAGCTAATTCACTGCAAGCCAGCACTGGCTTGGAGCAACTATCAACGCGCATTTTAACTAGCCCAAGCGCCGCATTTAGCTATCAGCGCAACGGTAAAACGGTCTACTTAAACAGTCGATTAGTGCCTGAGTTCAAGTGGTATTTAATTGTTGAGCAAGAAGATGCTCCGCAAGAACAAGAACTGCTTAATACCTTTTGGGGGAACTTAGCCCTAAGTTTGGTCGTGACCATAGGTATTTTGTTTATTTCAAACATGACCTTAGGGCGCTATCAGCGCAAACTTGAGGTTATGGCATCAACTGACAAACTCACTGGCGCAGCTAATCGACAAGTCTTTGAAGAGTATTTCCATCAGGCATTAGACAAAGCTAATTTGTCGCAAACTCCTATTTCAGTTCTCCTTGTCGATATCGACCACTTTAAAAAAGTGAATGATAGCTATGGTCATAGTATTGGTGATTTAGTGCTCAAAACGGTCACTAACTTGCTACGTAGCCAGCTAAAACAGCAAGATATACTTTGCCGTTGGGGTGGGGAAGAGTTTTTGGTGTTATTGCCAGAGATGGATTTAAGCCATGCGGCAGAGTTGGCGGAACGTTTCCGTGATTCGATTTCTCAGCGCGAGTTGAAGGTCAATGGAGTACATATTGCAATCACAGTCAGTATTGGTGTTGCAGAATATCAAAAGCTTGAACCGGCAGAGGATTTAATAAAACGAGCCGATTTAGCTTTATATCAAGCGAAAGAAGCTGGCCGTAATCAAGTAGTGTTAAATCAGTGATACCCAGATTTTAGAGCACGCTCGATTTGTTTCGAGTATGTAATACTTAGCGTTTTTATTTGGCCCCGTGTGGCGACAATGATGGGAGTAACCAATGTCGACCTTATTGGTAAACAGATTATCGGGTTTGTATTTAGGGGCGAGCCTGCAAGACATTCGCGGCATTTCAACTGGCATTGACGGTAAAAAATCGGCGCAGCAGTTAGTGGTGAATGTCGACCATGTGGAAGGCGATGCACAGGCTGATCCTAAACATCATGGCGGACTTGACCGAGTATTGCATCATTTTCCCCGTGAGCATTATGGTCAATACCGTCGTTGGGATTTAATCACCCAACTCGAAGATGCACCGAGCATGGGTGAAAATATCAGCACGGTTGGCTTAAATGAAACCGAGGTCAATATTGGGGATGTGCTGCAAATCGGTGCCGTCACAGTGCAAGTGACTCAGCCACGCTCACCTTGCTTTAAATTGAACCTGCAATTTGGCCATAGAGACTTTGCCCTTGCCATGCAGCAGAGTCAGTTATGCGGTTGGTTTTACAGAGTATTAATCCCAGGTGTGATTCAGTTAAGCGACAAGATAGAATTAGTCGAGCGTAAAACTGATATCAGCGTTGCCGAGGCGATGGCGCTGAATTTTTCTCCTCAATATAACGCTAAAGCCTATGATAGACTCGCCTCCTGTGAAGGGCTGGCACAAAGCTGGGTGAATAGCCTACAGCGCCGCTTAGCAACGCAGCAAGTCGAAGATTGGCAAATGCGTTTGTATGGCCCAAAGAGCTAATAACTTTTATATTTCAAACAATAATACAGGGAAAGTGTCATGATAGAGTCAGTGACGAAGAGCGAGAAAGATTTTGGTTTACTGGTGTATGCCTCTAGTTTAATCGGGTATTTAGTGCCATTAGGCTCCATCCTTGGTCCGCTCATTTTGTGGCTGATGAAGCGTGAAGAGTCGGCTTTTGTCGACCAATGTGGGCGCAGCTGTCTGAACTTTAAGCTAAGCCTACTAATCTACGTGATTATCAGTGGAGTATTAGCGTTTGTAGGCATTGGATTTATCTTGCTTATCATCCTAGGCATTTTGGACTTAGTCTGTACTATCCTAGGCATAGTTAAGGCCAGTGAAGGGCAGGTTTATCGCTATCCACTGACAATCAAGTTTCTCTCCGATAACTAATCGCCTTTTAAGTTGTGTAATAAAAACGCCTTAGGGAGATCCACTAAGGCATTTTTTTTCTATATCAATATCTTTGTGTTTGACAATTACACTTTAAACTTAGCTACCAAGGTATCCAAGCGGTGGGCGAGTTGATTTAACGCTAAACTGGCCTGCGCCGCAGCTTGAGCTGTGCTCGCGGTGCGTTGGGTAATGTCGTTAATTTCGGTCACGTTACGGTTAATATCTTCGACTACGGTCGATTGCTCTTCTGTTGCCGCCGCGACTTGAATGTTCATATCACTGATAAGACCAATACGATCGCTAATGCCAACCAAAGACTGGCTAGCCTCATCAACCGCTGTGACACCTTCGTGTGAGCGAGCGCGGCTCTGTGCCATGGCATTAACTGCGCGGCTTGCTTCAGATTGCAACTTGTCGATCATACCTTGGACTTCGTTAGTAGAGGCTGCGGTACGTGATGCCAGATTACGGACTTCATCTGCTACTACGGCAAAGCCACGTCCCGCTTCACCTGCGCGTGCAGCTTCAATCGCGGCGTTGAGGGCTAATAGATTGGTTTGCTCCGAAATAGCACGGATCACATCGAGGATGCCACCGATAGATTTGGTATGAGTCGCGAGGGATTCAATCACTTCACCTACTTGTTCCACATCATGGGAGAGCTGATTGATAGTGTCACGGGCACGCGTTACCACCACTTGGCCGCTATTGGATTCTGTATCGGCATCTTTCGCGGCGACAGCGGCTTGGGCTGCATTACTGGCGATTTCATTTACGGTTGCCCCCATCTCATTGATGGCCGTTACCACCATCATAGTGCGGTCTTTTTGTTCATGACTATCTTCAAGGGTTTGCTGCGCTTGATTAGATACATCTTTCGCCGAGAGACCGAGTTGTTCACTGGTCTGCGCGACTTCAATAACAGAATCTTGGATTTTGCTAATAAAGCTATTAAATCCTTGGGCAAGTTGCGCAATTTCGTCTTCACCATTTACAGGTAAGCGTTGGCGTAAATCACCCTCACCTTCACCGATATCATGGAACATTGCTGCGACTTGGGCGATAGGGCGACTCACGGAGCCTGCTACCACAATAGCGAGCATGATAAAGGCTGCGGCAATGATTACAGTCCAAATTAAGATTTGGTAGGCCGCATCTGTCAGCAGGGCAAAGACTTCGGCCTCAGGTACTTGAGCGACTAAATACCAATCCATCGACGGGATGTAACTGCTGGCAATGAAGGTGTTTTCACCTTGGACGTCGGTATTAATAAGATTGAAATCACTACGATTGAGTAATGAACTCATGTTGGCGCCCGAGTACAAACTCTTGAGGCTGCTCTTGCCAATTTGGCTGGCGTCTGGATGTAGTTTTACCTCGCCTTTGGCATCGACTAAGTAGACAAAACCGGTTTTTTCAATCTTAAAAGAGTCGAGGAGCCGCACCATATCATCGAGGGATTTGGCGAGACCAACAAGTCCGCGACCGTTAGGTTGTTGGTAGTTGATAAAGAGTTTTATCTCGCCATTGGCTTCGGTAAATACGTTTAGCATCCGCTCTTGGCCGCTATCACGATAACCAAAAAACCACCCATCTTGGGCGGGCGTGAGTACGCGTAAAAAACCATCCTGAGTGTAATAAGCGGCGGTTTGTCTATCGGCGTAGGAGGCTTGGGCCAAATGGTATTGGCGGGTGATGTCTTTTAATTGGGCAACGACTTGGGGCTCTTGCTCCGGTGGACGGCCATTTTCAAGCCATTGCAGTAACATACGGCTGCTGGCGAGTTGTTCGGCGGCATTCATTAAGCTCGAAATATCCAGCTCAATCTTGTTGCGGATCTGCATCATTAGGCTAGGCATTTCCGACCCGAGCATACGTTGCTGAACCACATTTTTAGCACTGCGTTGGCTGAGCACGCCCACGAGTATGGTCGACAGCAGCACAGCAAATGCCACTGTCAGCAGAATTTTCTGCTTAATAGTAAGGTTATTCAATATCATAAATATCAATATGCCTGTGTTATACGTTTAGAAATATCGGTCGACGTTTTCTACCAATGACCTAGTATCGGACAGAAATGTTAAAAGTTAACCTTTGTTTAGGTCGAATGCCGAATAAAACAGCGTACAAGACATTTATTTGGCCTAACCTGTTGCTCTTGCGGTAGATCTTGTTATGTAGAGTATAGATGGAAATGAGTTGCTGATTTGAAGCATGTGATTTTTATGATGCAATTGTGGCCAAAATGTAGGGGTAAGGCAAGTAAAAAGAAGGCGCTCAATGAGCGCCTTCTTCGGTAGAGATTACATATTCGGGTAGTTTGGACCGCCGCCGCCCTCGGGCGTCACCCAAGTAATATTTTGGCTAGGATCTTTAATGTCACAGGTTTTGCAATGGATGCAGTTTTGCGCATTGATAACAAACTTCGGTTGACCCGCTTCTTCAACGATTTCGTACACGCCAGCAGGGCAGTAACGCTGGGCGGGCTCGTTAAATTGCGTCAGGTTTATCCCGAGCGGAATGCTGTTGTCTTTTAAGCGTAGATGGCAAGGCTGGTCTTCCTCATGATAGGTGCTCGACAGGTAGACTGAAGAGAGCTTATCGAAGCTGAGTTTGCCATCGGGTTTGGGGTAATCAATCTTATTGTAGGCGCTTACTGGGGCCATTTGTGCATAGTCTGGGTGTTCATCACGCAGGGTGATCGGGAACTTACCACCGAACCAGTTTTGATCTATGTAGTTAAATGCGCCGCCGAGGAAAGTGCCAAACTTGTGCATTGCTGGGCCAAAGTTGCGCGACTTATATAGCTCTTCGTGTAACCAGCTTTCTTCCAGATGGGTTTGGAAACAATCCAGATCTTTACCGCCTTCGACCTCGGCCATCATGGCTTTGGCAAGCGTTTCAGCCGCGACTATACCGCTCTTCATGGCGGTATGCGTGCCTTTAATTTTGGCAAAGTTGAGGGTTCCCGCATCGCAACCAATGAGTAAACCACCGGGGAAGCTCATTTTTGGCAGTGAGTTCAGGCCACCTTTAGTGATAGCACGTGCGCCATAGGTCAAACGCTCGCCGCCAGTTAAGTATTTAGCGATGACTGGGTGAGTCTTATAACGTTGGAACTCATCGAACGGGCTTAGATGTGGGTTCTTGTAGTTGAGGTCGATAATCAGACCCACTGCTATTTGGTTGTCTTCCATATGATAGAGGAAGCCACCACCCGAGGCGCCATCGGTTAATGGCCAGCCGCCGGTATGCACAACCTTACCTTGTTCATGTTGCTCGGCGGGCACTTTCCAGATTTCTTTAAAGCCTAGGCCGTAATGTTGTGGTGTTTTACCATTATCTAAGTGGTATTTCGCGATCAGCTGTTTGCCTAAGTGACCACGGCAGCCTTCTGAGAACACGGTATATTTGGCGTGAAGCTCCATGCCGGGCATAAAGCTGTCTTTGGGTTGGCCATCGGTGCCGACGCCCATATCGCCAATCAGGATACCCTTCACGCTGTTATCTTCATTGAAGAGTAATTCGCTGGCGGCAAAGCCGGGGAAAATTTCTACGCCGAGTTCTTCAGCACGGGTCGCGAGCCAGCGACAGAGATTACCTACGCTGACAATATAGTTGCCTTCGTTGTGCATGGTTTTCGGCACAAATGCATTGGGCATGAGTTTGCTGTCGGTAGCGGAGTTGAGTAGATAGATTTCATCGTGGGTCACGGCGGTGGTGACGGGGGCGCCTTTATCACGCCAGTCGCTGAATAGCTCGTCTAATACCCTTGGTTCGAATACGGCGCCTGATAGAATATGCGCGCCCACTTCGGAGCCTTTTTCTACCACGCAAACGGTAATTTCTTTACCTGAATCCTTTGATATCTGCATTAATCGACACGCAGTCGCCAAGCCAGCTGGGCCAGCGCCGACGATAACAACATCGAATTCCATTGATTCGCGTTCCATCAGTTCACCTTTTCCTTCGCTTATCCCCAATTTATATCGGGTGTTGTAGTTTGTTTGTAAACGGGCGTTTTATTACTAATGTCCACCTTACCTCAAAATCACCGCAGGGCACAGGGGCTAAGCAGGCTGTTTAGCCTAAAGAATGACAAATCTTTGGGTGAGCACTGTCACAGATTGTTCACGCTCACTTGAACCTGATCAAGAAATACCTGTTTAGGGGTATAGCTCGGCAATACTTTCGGCTTATAATCACAGCTGACGGTTCTCCGAGCTTGCCTACCTAAGTCAACAGATATGGGGGTGTAGCCGTGGCAATAAGGCCACTGGGGTGAGTAAAGAAATGCTCTCGCCTCCCACACTTGGAAAGGTGATCATGTCTCAATTACAAGACAATTTTGGTCGTAAATTTCATTACTTACGGATGTCAGTCACTGACGTTTGTAACTTCAAATGCAGCTATTGCCTCCCTGATGGTTATCATCCCAATGGCAAACAGCAGTTTTTATCTCTCAGTGAGATAGAAAACTTGGTGTCCGCATTTAGCCTCGTTGGTACTCAAAAAATCCGTATCACAGGCGGCGAACCCACGCTGCGTAAAGATTTTACCGATATTATTCGAGTGGTCGCTGATAATCCGCGTATTCATACTGTAGCCACTACCACTAATGGGTATAGGCTCGAGAAGCATGCCCAAGAGTGGTTCGATGCTGGTCTGCGCCGCATCAATGTGTCGGTGGATAGCTTAGATCCCAAGATGTTTTACCAGATCACCGGCGAGAATAAGTTCGACGAGGTGATGCGTGGTATCGATGCTGCATTATCAGCAGGCTTTGAGCGCGTAAAAGTCAATGCGGTATTGCTCAAAGGCATGAACGATAAAGATTTACCGCGCTTTTTGAATTGGATTAAGCACACGCCCATCGATCTGCGTTTTATTGAGTTAATGGAAACCGGCCTTGGTCGCGAGTATTTCCAAGCCCACCACTTAGCGGGTGCCGATATTAAAGCTCAGTTGCTTGCCAACGGCTGGCAATTGGATACGCCCCGTGCCGATGATGGCCCTGCGCAAAACTTCAGCCACAGTGACTTTAAGGGCCGTATCGGCTTGATCATGCCCTACGCCACTAACTTCTGCGTGAGCTGTAATCGCTTGCGGGTCTCGGCCAAAGGTAAGTTGCACTTGTGCCTGTTTACCGAGTCCGGTATTGATTTGCGTGATCTACTACAACACCCGAGTCAGCAAGCGGAATTAATCGAGCGGTTACACGGTCAACTGGCACAGAAGAAAGAAACCCATTATCTGCATCAGGGCATTACTGGCGTGACGCAACATCTGGCCTCGATTGGCGGTTAATCTAACTTAGGTTTTAGTCTGCTTATCGCGTTATCTTTCATTTAGTTAGGTTTCGCTATTGCGCTCAATTTCCCACATGCTTGAATTTAGCAGTAGTTTAAAGGATCGCTTCAATGAGCAATGTATTTACCCATATTAACGCCGACGGCAATGCCCATATGGTCGATGTGACCGAGAAAGCCGTGACCGAGCGCGAGGCCCGTGCCGAAGCCTTTATCGAGATGGCGAGCACGACCCTCGAGATGATCATGAGCGGCAGCCACCATAAGGGCGATGTGTTTGCCACCGCGCGTATCGCGGGGATCCAGGCGGCGAAAAAGACTTCAGATTTAATTCCGTTATGCCATCCACTAATGCTAACCAAGGTCGAAGTCGAGCTTGAGGCTCAGCCTGAGCACAATCGTGTGCGCATCACTAGTCTGTGTAAATTGTCCGGCAAAACCGGTGTCGAAATGGAGGCGCTCACGGCGGCCTCTGTCGCAGCGCTGACGATTTACGATATGTGCAAAGCCGTGCAGAAAGACATGGTGATTTCACAGGTGCGCCTGCTCGAAAAACGCGGCGGCAAGTCGGGACACTTTAAAGCTGAATAACGTAAAGCGAGATAAGAATATGATTAACGTGTTGTTTTTTGCCCAAGTTCGTGAGCTTTTAGGGACGGCACAACTGAGTGTTGAAGCGAGCGAGCAGACACAAACTGCGGAAGGATTACGGGCAACTTTAGCGGCTAAAGATGATAAATGGGCCAAAGTGTTAGCCTCGGACAAATTACTGGTGGCGGTAAATCAAACCATCAGTCAGTGGGATACCCAAGTGAGTGATGGTGATGAAGTCGCCTTCTTCCCACCTGTGACCGGAGGTTGATATGCGTTTACTGCCGAATGTACGGGTGCAAACCGTTGATTTTAATGTGGCTGATGAGTACCACCAATTAGCCCAAGATAACAGCGATGGCGCCGTTGTGACTTTTGTTGGCAAGGTGCGCGACTTTAACGATGGCTCAGTGGTGACGGATCTAACCTTAGAGCACTACCCCGGTATGACGGAGCGCGTTCTTGAGCAAATCGTTGCCGAGGCGCGTGAGCGTTGGCCGCTCAATAAAGTTACGGTTATCCACCGTGTTGGCACTATGGCGCTGGGTGAGCAAATTGTGTTTATTGGTGTCACCAGTGCTCATCGCAAGGCGGCCTTTGCGGCCTGCGAATTCTTAATCGACTTTTTGAAAACCAAAGCCCCTTTCTGGAAATTAGAAGCTGGGGACAAGGGCAAGAATTGGGTTGAGGCCAAGGATGCCGACGAGCAAGCGGCGCAAGTTTGGCAACACAAAGACTAACGTAAGACTGAGCTAGCAGCAGGCGAGACTGAGAGGTGAGTTTATGCACGGTGTGACAGGGTTAGGCAAAATCTGGAGTCTAGTATTTTCTCTAGCATTGTCGTTCAGTGTTGCCTTGATGCCTGCAGTTAGCCGCGCCGAAACTGTGCCTGCGATTGCGGCCGCTGCCAATATCAAGTTTGCCCTCGATGATATTGTTAAAAACTTTAGCGCCGAAACTGGGCTCAAGGTGCGAGTCTCCTACGGCTCATCGGGTAATTTTGTCGCGCAAATTCAACATGGTGCGCCATTTGAAATGTTGCTCAGCGCCGATGAGCGTTATATCCATGAGCTGCAAAAAGCGGGCTTTACCCGCGATGAAGGCGTGCAATACGCAGTGGGTCGCCTAGCCTTAGTCGCCCCAAACAAGTCCCCTTTAACCTTGGATACTGAACTTAACGGCGTAAAAGCCCTACTCGCCACGGGTAAGTTGGAGCGCTTTGCGATTGCTAATCCTGAGCATGCGCCCTATGGCGAACGCGCCCGCGAACTCTTACAAAAACTAGGCTTGTGGGATGGTCTACAAACCAAGCTAATCCTAGGTGAAAATGCCTCCCAAGCGGCGCAATTTGCCGTGAGTGGCTCCACTCAAGGCGGTATTATTCCGTTATCGCTTGCCTTAGCGCCACAGTTTAAAGCATTAGGCCAAGCAATTGCTTTACCCGAAGATCTTCACGGCCCACTTTATCAGCGTATGGCGTTAACGCCTAAAGCGGGTGCTACTGCCGAACGTTTTTACCTCTATCTTCAATCTGATGCCGCCAGAGTCGTATTCCTGCAATACGGATTTGGTCTACCCGCTCGGTAAGGCTAGACATGGATTGGCAGGCGCTTTGGTTATCGATCAAACTCAGTAGCATCACAGTCTTGGTGCTGATCCCCCTATCGATTCTTGCTGGGCGCGCCTTGGCTTATCGGCAGTTTATCGGTAAGTCTTGGGTTGAGGCGCTCATCATGGTGCCCTTAGTCTTACCGCCGACAGTGATTGGTTATTACTTGCTGGTGGGGCTTGGCAGCCAAAGCTGGTTAGGGCAGTGGTTAGAGCATCTGACTGGGCAGCAGTTAGTGTTTCATTTCTCGGGGTTAGTGCTGGCATCCGTGCTGGTCAATATTCCCTTTGCGTTGCAACCGATACAACGTGCCTTTGAGGCAGTTCCCCATGATGTGCGCGATGCTGCAGCCTGTTGCGGCATGAGCAAACTTAAAATTCTACTTAAAATTGAATTGCCTATGGTCTGGCCGGGGGTGTTGACCGCCATAGTGCTGTGTTTCTCCCATGTGCTGGGTGAGTTTGGGGTGGTGCTGATGATGGGCGGCAATATCGCTGGCGAAACCAAGACGATATCGATCTCCATTTATGACAGCGTGCAGGCCTTCGATTTTGGCGCAGCAGGTACTATGTCTCTGGTATTGCTGTTATTTGCGATTACCGCATTGGCTCTAACTACCAGTTTGTCACGGCGTTTAGGAGGTCAGGGTGGCGCAAATCATCGCTGATCTGCATTGCCAGATCCAAAACCATAAGCATATTAAACTGAGCGCCGAATTTAGCTGTAAGGCGGGTGAGGTGTTAGCGGTCGTAGGGCCTTCGGGCGGCGGTAAGACGACGTTACTGCGGATGATCGCAGGGCTTAATCATCCCGACACGGGCAGTATTGTGTTTGGTGAAACGCCATGGTTTGACCATCAAAGTCGCACCGCGCTAACGCCGCAGCAGCGCCATATTGGCTATATGCCACAGCATTTTGGCTTATTTCCCAATCTTACCGCGCTCGAGAACGTGGTTGCAGGGCTTGACCATATTCCCAAGTCGGAGCGAGTTGCTAGGGCGAAGGATTGGTTAGAACGGGTTAATTTACATGGTTTGCCCGATAGACTGCCTATGAACCTCTCCGGTGGTCAACGCCAGCGGGTTGCGCTTGCTCGCGCCCTTGCCCGTGAACCTTCAGTGCTACTGCTCGATGAGCCATTTTCAGCGGTGGACAGAGAAACTCGTGAGCGTTTGTATCTCGAACTTGCTCGACTCAAAGAGCAACTGCTTTGCCCAGTGATTATGGTGACCCACGATTTAAACGAAGCACTGCTGCTGGCCGATTCGATGATCTTGATTAGCCAAGGCCAGATGTTACAGCAGGGTGCGCCGTTTGAGGTGTTATCGCGGCCACGTAACGAGGCTGTTGCGCGGCAGATGGGCTTAAGGAATATTTTCGATGGCGAAGTGATGTTCCAAGACCGCACTAAAGACATCACCTGGCTCAAATTTGGTGAGCAGCTGATTGCCAGCGATTTTGGCAAAGACCGCAGTGTTGGCAGTAAAGTTCGCTGGGTCATCCCCAATCAGGGTATTCGATTTAACGCCATTTCAAATGGACGTTTATGCCGTAGTTTTAATAAGTTAGATGTGACAATCGACTCTTTACTTGTGATGGGCGAGTCAGTGCGGGTAGTCTGTTATGCTACCGGGACTAAACTACAGCTTAATACGGAAGTGTCATTTCATCTCGCACAGAAGCTTGGCCTAACCAAGGGGATGCAAACCACGGTTGCGCTCAAATCTGAGCAAATTCATATTTTAGAATAAGTTAATGACGTTTTTTACCGAGTAATCCCATCCAAAATGTTCCTTCCAACAGCATACCTAAGATTATAAACGTCACAGCGCTTGTGGCGCTGCCATAGGCGTAGGCGCTTAATGCTCCAAGCAGTAGCAAACTTAAGCTAATCCAGCGTGTAATTGGTTTCATATGCACTCCGATTTAAATGGCCGTTTAGTTGACTCTAGAACAACGGGATTGCATTGCCAATCGTACTTTTTGACGACACAGATGCGCTAAAATACCAGCTGAAATTCAATTAGTGTGATTTTAAATGGCTAAATGATGGGTTTTTACGGTAAATGTCATGCTTCAAAATCCCCAGATGATCAAAGCTTAATCTTGTTTCCATCGGTGTTTCAGTCGCTATTAGGTAAACTGAATGCATTCGTCAGTGTTTGCTGAGTTTGAATCAAGTGGATTGAGCAATTCACATGAGTGATGAACTAGGCGCCATCATGGGCAAACAGGGATAAAAGCGATGGGATTTTAGTACGCCATCGACATCTAACTGATTGTCTCATAAGATACAAACTTAGCCGATTTTTATGGAGGAACCATGAGACTATGGTTGCTAGGATTCATGTTGGTATCTGGGATTGCCACCGCAGCCCAGAGCATGTATTCGATGCTTTCGAGCGGTGAGTATCAGCCGCCGTTAAGCGTGATGCAGCAAATTGAGAAGGAGTTTCCTGGCGTGATTGCCGAGTTTGAAATGGAAATGAAGGAAGGCGAGTTGGTCTACCAGTTTGAGTTGATTAATCCGCTGGCGAATGCAATTACCCGTTTCGAATATCGGGCGCGAGATGGTAAGTTATTGAAACAAAAAGCGGGTAAAGTCACAGCCGATGATGTCGGCGAGGTGGAAGCCGCACGCCTTATCAACACTAAGCATCAAACCTTCTCCGGCATTATTGCAATGGCGACTCAGGATCATAAGGCCTTTCTGACCGATGCTAAATTAGACCATGACTTAGGTATCAGTTACTTAGAGTTAAAGTTGCTGGACGATACAGGCAAGTATAAATTGGCATTCGATATTGAAAATTTACGACAGTTACCTTTACTTAAGTGGGATTAGCACGCTGAGTATTACCGCTAAGTGAAGACAGGGGAGCGCAGCATACAGATGAAAATACTTTTAGTTGAAGATGATGCGACAACGATCGACTACATCGTTAAAGGATTTCTTGAGCAGGGACATAATATTGAGACCGCCAGCGATGGTCATCAAGGTCTGCTGCAAGCCACGAGTGGTCAGTACGACCTCTTGATTCTCGACCGCATGTTGCCCCAACTCGATGGGTTGAAATTGCTGGCCGCCCTTAGAGCAACTGGCAACCAAACTCCAGTGCTTATCCTGTCGGCGCTGGCCCATGTGGATGAAAGGGTAAAAGGTCTGCGTGCGGGTGGCGATGATTATATGACTAAGCCCTTTGCCTTTTCGGAGCTGCTTGTACGTGCCGAAAAGTTGATGCAACGGGGCCAATCCGTACCTATTACCACAGATCTGGTGGTCGGCGGCTTAAAAATGGAGCTGCTAACACGCAACGTGACCTTAGATGGCCACGATTTAATGCTGCAACCCAAAGAATTCCAATTGCTTAAGTATCTGATGGAACACGCTAATCAGGTTATTAGTCGGACGCTATTATTTGAAGCAGTGTGGGATTATCACTTTGATCCCCGTACTAATGTGATCGACGTGCATATCGCCAAGTTACGTCGCAAGTTTGAAGAGTTAGGCCACGGTGAATTGATTGAAACCGTAAGGGGAGCTGGTTATCGCTTACGCCAAAGGCATTAAGCCTTACCAAAGCAGCGCCTGGCGCATCACTATTATCTTCTCGACCTTAGTGACTGTGATCATAGGCGCTTTGCTGTTTGCCCTTTATCGGCAACTCATTATCGAACAGCAGTACCAAGTGACTCAGTATCTTGAGTCCGAAACCCAACGCTATCAGCAGCTTGCTCTTACTGTCGACCGTCGCAGTTTTGCGGCGCAAATTCGTGCCGCCGATCCGCAGACGGCGCTTATCGCCTGGCGCAATAGCTATGATATGGTTGGCGCCTTAAGCTTTATGCCTGAAGGCATGCCCATGCTGCCGCAAACGCGGGATTTCCCGATTTTGACTGGCGGCCCTGATAAGTTGCATATCCTTACCGGCGGTCTAGTGATGACTCGCTATGGCCCCGTGCTCATCGCCACCCGTACCGACAACTTAGCTACACTCATTGATAAATTTATCAGCGCAGCGGCCACGGCCGTGATGTTGACCATAGTGTTAACCTTAGCGCTGGGCTATCTGTTTTCTAAAGCAATTTTACGCCGTTTAGTGCAGTACAACCGTTTAAGTGAGCAAATTGAGCGTGGGCATTATGATACGCGTCTGCCGCTCAGTTGGCGTCAGGACGAGTTTGATATGTTGGCGCTGCAATTTAACAACGTGCTGGATATTCTCGAGAATAACCTGATGGCGGTGCGTGGTGTGACTGATAATATCGCCCACGATTTGCGCACGCCTTTATCCCATATTCGCATTGGTCTTGAGGAGTTAGCGGCCAAATCTCCCGATGAAATCAGTGAGGGCTGTGCTATTTTGACCGAAGAGCTTGACCACTGCCTTGCGACCTTCGATGCCATGCTCTCGCTGACACGCATTGAGGAAGGGCAGCAAACCTTAGATTTGCAGGAGCTGAGTTTGGCGCAGCTATGTACTGATTTGCTGGAAATGGCCGATGCAGTTGCGGAGTCGAATGAGCAAACCTTGAGCCTGTCGCTGCTATCTGACCATAAAATATATGGTGACAAGTATCTGTTGTTCCAAGCCTTGTATAACTTGGTCGACAATGCGATGAAGTACTCTGGCCAAGGCGCACGTATCGATATTATTCAATCCGGTGCCCAAATTAAGATTTGCGATAACGGTCCTGGGATCCCCGATGACAGCAAAGAAAGAGTATTTGAACGTTTAGTTCGCCTCGACCCAAGCCGCCATTTGCAGGGCACGGGTTTAGGATTATCTATGGTCAAAGCGATTCTATCGCGGCACAATGCGCAAATTACTCTTTCGGATAATCATCCCGGCCTTGTAGTGACCATTCAGTTTTAGGCCAATATCCGCGTGACAGTGTTAGGAACCCCATGTACCGAATCATAGCCAATGAGGCTGATTTTCTTGTTATTTCTAAATCGCCGAATGTGCATTTTCACAGCCAAGATGGCACTGCGGGTGTCGTTGCGCAGTTGGAGCAGGATTTAGGGATAAAACTCTTTGCCGTGCATCGGCTCGATACCCCGACCTCAGGGCTGTTACTGTTAGCCAAACATCCGGCTGCGGCGCGGCAGTTGACTGAGCTTTTTAGCGCCCATCGAGTGCAGAAATACTATCTTGCCCTCGCCAAAGGTAAGCCTAAAAAGAAGCAAGGCTGGGTGATTGGCGATATGGCTAAATCCCGCCGCAGTATGTTTAAGTTACTGCGAACCAAAGAAAATCCAGCGATTACCCAATTCTTTTCCGTCAGTGTTGGCGATGGGCTACGGCTGTATTTACTCAAACCCCACTCGGGGAAAACCCATCAGTTACGGGTCGCGCTTGCTAGCCTTGGGGTACCGATTTTGGGCGATGCCCTCTATGGCTCCGATGTCGCCGACCGCTGTTATCTGCACGCCTATTGCCTGCATTTTCGTTATCAACATGGAGATGGCAGTTGGCAGAATTATGCGTATCTTGATATGCCTGAGCAGGGTGAGCTCTTTTTAACTGAGACTGTCAGTGAGGCGCTGACATTTTGGCAAGCACCAGAGACTTTAGATTGGCCTGAACGATAGGTGTTTATTGGGAGGGAAATGCTTGGCAGATCCGGTCGCGCCCCTCAGACTTTGCTTGATACATGGCATGATCGGCTTCAATCAATAGTTTGTCTGGCTGACATCCTTGATAAATCGTGGCGTAACCCACGCTTGCGCAAAGTTGGACTTTTTTATCCTGCCAGTTAATCGGATTTTCCCTCAGTACCCGATGTAATTTATCCGCAACGGCTCTTGCGGATGGTGCGCTTGTGGCTGGCAGTAAAACCAAAAACTCTTCCCCACCATGACGACACAGGACATCGTGTTCCCGTAATACCGAGTGAAATAATCTTGCCGCTGTCAGCAGGGCGAGGTCACCAACATCATGACCATAGTGATCATTTATATGTTTGAAATGGTCGAGATCGAGCAAGATCACGCTATAAGGCTCTGCATTTTTCTGCCAGCGTTGGTGGGTTGTGGTGAGTCTTTTTTGCATTGCGCGTCGATTCCACAGCCCTGTGAGCTGGTCTTTTTCAGCCAACATTCTGATTTTACTCACCAGACGAGTCATCGCATTACCTATCATCAGGATATTGATAAGTAAGGCTAAGAACACATAAAACCACAGCACAGGAATGGCTTCAATCGTGTGCATGGCAATAAATATTGGCGTTTCACTCGGCGATAACAGGGCGATGAAAAACCGAATCATGAAGATGATAGCCATCGCGATTAAGGGGGTGATCATGGCAATCGCTATCTTATTGCCAGTCTCTCTGCGGATAGCGTAATAGTTATCTCGACTGAGCATCACAAAAGATAGTGCTGCATTGGCTGAAAAAAGCATGGCGAGTATCGGCTGAGATTGGACATTTGGGGGAACCATCAACATGAGTGCTGCGGTGATTGCGAGCATAGTCAGATCGAACTTAGTGCTGTGCTGTAAGCGGAACAGATATTGTGTACCCCAACGCAGCATGATAAATCCGAGTAAGATAACAATATCTGCGCAAAACCAGTAGAGGTAACTATTTGATTCGGTTCTTAGAGTGTTGAGAATGATGCCGATAAATACACAGATATTCGCAAGGGAAAAGCGTATGCTGGCTAATTTGGCAATGTTCAATGGTTTGGCGATTAATCCCCATGCAATAGCGGCTGTACCTGTCAGTAGACAGATAAATTTAATCAGTAGAAGGGCTTGGGGATCAAATTCCATGGCGGCGTTCAATTTTCCTTTAACTATAGATGGCTTTTGGCATTTTTGTTGAAATGGACTGAATGTTAAGTGAAGACCTGTGCCACAACGCCCAAGCCACAGGTTGATAATGCAATGGTTGCAAACCGGTGGGCTAACGACGAAGTTAAAAACTGCTTACTCGTCATTTATTACGGTTTAAGGATGGCCTGCTGTCGATATAAACAAATGACTATGAGTCATTATTGCGATTCTATTGCCTCCCGTTGTGGTATTTTTAAACGCGGGCGTAGGCAAAGATCTGTTAATTATCATAGTGCTGTGTTTATTTTTCGGGTTCCAGCCCTACCGTTGTCACTAAGGTGTAGCGTGTTTCAATGAGCCAATAAAAAGCGCAACCTAAGTTGCGCTGATTATCGATTTCACCTGTTCGTTAATTAAAACGCCACGGTATAACCTATAGTGGCAGTACGACCCATACCTTTGAAATAACGATCATTTGTACCCATGGTTTGTGAGTAGTAGTTGAAATAATCCTTATTAAACAGGTTTTGTACACCAATGCTTAAGGTACCCGTGTAGAGCGGCATTGAAAATGACGCGTCGACAGTGGTGTAACCATCAAACTCGGCATATTTAGCACCTTTGGCATTTTCAAAATCACGGTCCATAAAGTAATTTGCTTGAACACGTGTCGACATTTCATTATCGAAGTTGTGGGTCCAGAATAAGTTGATACGATTCGGGGAAATATTGGCGCCATCGAGATCGGTATCGACCTTATTATCGCCGTTTACATCGTATTCGCCCCGTTGCAGTGCGATGTTCATGCCCAAATCATCATTGCTTGTCAGATAAGCGGTGACATTCGCTTCGATCCCATCAATGACGCTTTTTTCACGTTTTACATCATAGAAACCGTCGCTGTTTAAGGCTAAACGGGCACCAAAATCGGTAGCAGAACGGTAGTAAGCAATCTTAGCACTTAAGAAACTACCTTGATAATCGGCACCCAATTCAACGTTATCCGTCACGATTGGAGTTAAGGCTAAAGAGTCACTAATGCTTGGATTGGCGCCGGGGAAACTGTTTCCGTCACGCAGAATACGGCCAATGTCTGGCATGCCAAAACCTTGGTTGTAGCTAGTGTAGACGCGGATATCCGGCGTGATTTTATAGGATAAACCGACATTGAATAAGGTTTCATCAAAGGTGGCTTCGCCCCCCGCGATTTGCTTATTGCCAGCACCATAGAGGGTTTTGTAGTCATCAACATTGAGGGTAGCGTGTTCGTAACGCACACCGGTTGATACGGTTAAATCTTTAATTAAATCATAGTCTAACTGTAGATACGGCGCGAAGTTATCATAGGTGCTTTCAGGTACCCAAGAGAACCCAGTTTTCACTAAGTCCTGTTCAGTCGTATCGCGGAACAAGTCGATACCATAGGCCGCATCGATGCCAGTATCGGCAATGTTTTTCGCGATTAACGAAGTTTTTAGGCCCCATTTAACCGAAGAGTTGCGTGATTGCTCGTAGTATAAGTGTTCGCCTTTGCTATTTACACCGCATTGAACCACTTGATCGCTGCCTTCAAAGGAAGGATCGTAGAAGCTATCGAAGCAACCACCGCCGTACACTGCTTTAAAGTCTTGATTAAACAACTGCATGTTGAGCTGTTGGCCTGCAATGTTTTCGTGGCTATAGGTCAAACTGGTGGTGGTGACTTGGTTATTAGCCGCTTCCCAGGGCTGTTTTTGTTCCACGGCACCGGTTGGAATACCATTGGGTTTATTACCTGCTACGGCCATCCAGTCGCCATTGTTATCCATGTTGTAATGGTTAACCATCAACTCTAGGCGCGACTCGGTAAAGTTGTGGCCTAATTTGATGAAGAAGTCCTTACTCTGGCTATCCATGGACTCGCCTTGCGTGGTATCTACCCCAATCACATCGTGATTGGCATCGTAGTAAACCCCGTTATTGCGATAGCTGACCGAGCCTAGCATATCGATCAATTCTGACTCGCCTGAAAACGCATAGCTGGCACCAAAACTGACACCGTTAGACTTGAGTGAGTCAGGGACTGTGACATCAAAGCTAGCGACGTGCTGGTTATCGCCCGTGGGCTTTTTGGTGATGTAGTTGATAATACCGCCCTGTGCGCCTAGGCCGTGCATCGCATTGGCGCCGTGAATAATTTCAATGCGTTCAATCATTGCAGGATCGATAGTTTGTCCTGAGCGGCCACCGCTGCGCAGCGGGTTCGATTGCGGCACGCCATCGATCATAATTAATGGTGCACGACCACGCAGGGTTTCACCCGTATTACTCATCTTTTGGCGGCTAGGTGAAAAGCTTGGTGCTAAGTTGCCAATAATGGTCGACAGATCTTTGGTGGTGCGGAACTGTTCTTCGAGTTGCACGCGGTCGATAATGGTCACTGTATTAGGAATCGAGCTTGGGGATTTATCCATACGGCTCGCGGTCACGGTAATTCTTTCTATTTCTTTGTTTTTATTTATTTCCGTGTCGGATTTTTCTTGTGCAATAGCGGATTGGGTGAGTGCTGCAAAGACAGCGAGAGCAACAAACGAGGTTTTGAACGTCATATAACTTCCTGCTAAGGGCGTGTGAATTTGCTACACCGAATTCCTTGGCATCAGACTCTTCCGTTAAACAACATTGCAAATGATAGTGATTTTTATTAACTGTGGATGATAAGGAAGTCATTCAAGGTTGTCTAGTCGATCAGTAAATCAAACGAGCTAAAATGTGGCGTTTTTTGCAACTTGTGACTCGGATAGCAATTATAGGTGTATTAAGATTGAGGGTTTATCTTCATCCTACTGATTTGTTGCTGTGGCTTAGGATGACTATAATAGCGGCTTTAATTGTGCCTAAATACAACCCTTATGAACCGCAAAAAGAAAATTAATCAAACGCTTAAGCAGAAGGCGAAAAAAGCCAATGCCAAGCTTCACACCAGTAATAAACCTAAATATATCGCTAAGGCCGAACGAGTTGCACAGGCTCTCGCGGCAGAAAATGAGCTAGAAGTGCCCGTTGAGTGAGCCGTTAATCTCTAACAGTTAAATCCTCAATAAAGCTTACTTAGCCTCTAAATACTCAATGGGATTGAGATAAAAAGCCTTTTTATATCCTTGGGTTGAAGTGTCTATTCGCCAAGGTCTTGGGAACAGGCTTAAAATGGAATAGTGCAAATGGGGTGGTTTACCTTGAGCATTGCCAGTCGTACCGACTGTGCCTAGCGTTTCTCCACTTGTCGCGAATAAGCCTGTCGATGCTTCAATGCTGCCTAGGTGCGCAAAATAATGAATTTGCCATTTAGGGCCGAGTCCAACAACGACTTTTCCGCCTTTAAAAAAGTCACCTTTGTACAGCAGTAGCATGGGCGTTGGTGCGATAACCGGGGTACTCGTGACCGCAAAAATATCGATACCCTTGTGTGTGCCCGAACTTCCCCAAGGCTCATACCAAAAGGTTTGGCTATTCCAATCCTTATTAGTGGCACCTTTTACGGGGATGATAGGTTGTTCAGGTACCAAGCATCCGGCAAGGAAAAAGAGTGCGAGAGTGAATGCGGTATATTTCAGTTTCATTGTTATCTCTTACATAAATCTTTTAGTGAAACTCACTGAATTCACGCCAGTTTATTGGATATTGCAGGCGCTCGGTTTCACCAAGTGATAACCAATAGGGTCGCCAAAACGTATCGCACCAAAACTCAAGGTTCCCTTGCAAACTCCCAAGTGTATCAGGATCAACATCGGGAAAACTTTCCCAAGGAGCAGGCGGCGCGGCCTTAAAGGTAATAAGCTGTTGCAATAGATTGATATCATTGGTGATGAGCAGTACGCAGAACCCCGCAAAATCTGCATATTGCTGTAAAAATACCGTTGTCTGTAGGTGGGTGTGATGCAGTACGCCATTAAATGGCGCATCAGAATCTACAATTTGCTCGAATCCCGCTTGGCAAAGTAAGGTGTCGAGTCGTTGTTTATCTTGATCATTCAACAAGCAATGGAGTTGATAGGCGGATAATTCAGTCTCAGTTGTTGGCGTGACTAAGGGATAAGCTTGGTAGCGAGGCACAGTGAGACTCGCAGTTGCCTCGCCACCAAAGAGTGCTTGAAGATCAGTTGCCTGCGAGCGAGTTGTCGCTTTTATGGCTAATAGCCGTTTTACCCAGTTAAAAATCCCCATAGCTTATTCCTTAATGGCCATCGCTGGGGCGATAAAGCCGCCCGTTTCTGTTATCACCTTAGGGCTTATTGCCTCCCAGCGTAACCATCCTTTGGCGCGTGGTGCGTTTATATACCAGAGTCCAGCCCGTTGTTCTAAAACGAAATATTCCCTTGATGGGGCAAATGGGCCGGGGTTTTGCTGGGCGATTTCGATACTGTTGTCCGTGACGGCCGCGATAATGGCGACATGGCCATAGGGATTAAACATCCATGGGGCAAAGACCAGTAAATCATCTGCCATAGGTTTGCTTTGGCTGCCATTGGTAAATTGGCGTAGGGCGCGTTTTTCATTCCAACTGCCATCAGTGAGCAGATTATCGAAGAAGTCTCTGGCGTGCCCAAAACTGTCAGGCATTTTGTGTTGATATCGTTGGTAAAAGTAGCGCTTAACAAATTCTACGCACTGATATTTTATGCCGAGGTTATAGCCGTCGAGGGAGAGGTTGCGTCCCTCATTAGTGTTAACGCCACCGTTATAGTAAATCTCGATTCCATTGAGGGAGTCGATAATGTCACCCACTTGGTGCTCAGTGTTGAAGTTATGGCGTGTAAGCCACTGATAGCCGAGAAAACTGACGCTAAGCCCTAGGCTCACAATCAGCATCCATAAGCGAAAACCTTTAATCATCTTTAGTACGACATTCTCAAAAGATAAATTGATTCAGCATGATATAAGGCGGGATTGTATGCTGCAGTTGCTAAAGACGTCTAGCTGATAAGGGAATGTGGCGGGAGCTTAATACTTTCGTACTGAGCGCTTGCACATCTTTAATTTGTCAGGCCCGATAGCGTTAATGTGCTATCGGCCTGATTATATGTGCTTATTAACGCAAACTAACTTTACAGTAGCGCAGTTGCCAACAGATAACCCACGGTTGATGCGGTACTAACACCAATCAGTCCTGGGATAATAAAGCTGTGGTTAATGATGAACTTACCAATTTTAGTGGTACCTGAGCGATCGAAACCGATACAGGCCAAATCGCTTGGATAAGTGGGCAGCACAAAGTAGCCATAACTGGCGGGTAAAAAAGCAATTAACAGCTTAGGATCGACACCTAAAGCTAATCCCATCGGCGCAATCGCCGTGAGCGCAGCCGCTTGGCTATTGACCAGTTTGGAGATTAAAAACAGCACTAGGGCATAGGTCCAAGGCTGGTTTTGCACCACGTGGGAGAGGTTTTCCTTCAGTACATCCATATGGCTGATAAAGTAAGTATCGCTCATCCACGCCACGCCAAATACCGAGAATATCGCCACCATACCCGCTTTAAAAACCGGACCATTGGCAATTTCAGCTGGCTTGACTTTGCAGCTCATCAAAATAAAGGCGCCTGCAATCAACATCATCATTTGGATCACTAGGTTCATCGACAGTGGCGCAAGCTTGCCTTTCTCTTCAAACACTGGACGCAGCTCGCTAAAGGAACCAAGTAATACCACTGCGGCGATAGCGGCAAAGAAGATCCCTGTTGCCCAATACGCTTCTTTGGGGAAGGTTTGATTCAGCAGCGTTTCGCCCTTGTCGTAGATAAAGGCTCTTTGCACAGGATCTTGAATTCGTTCTTGAAACTCTTCGTCCTTATCTAAATCTTTGCCGCGACGTAGGCTCCACAGTGCTGCCACTAACACACCGCAAAGGGAGGCTGGCACCGACACCATTAAAATGTCCAGCATGCTGTAGGCATGGCCAACACCGTGCTGCGCCGCCAAAATCGATACCATAGAAACGACGGCGACTGATACAGGGGAGGCGCAAATCGCCATTTGTGAGGCGACGGAGGCGACCGCCATGGGGCGTTCTGGGCGAATGTTTTTCTTCAGAGCAATGTCAGAGATAATCGGGAACATGGTGTAAACCACATGGCCTGTACCGCACAAAAAGGTGAGCGTCCATGTAGTTAACGGTGCCAGAATGGTGATGTACTGTGGATGGCGGCGCAGTAAACGTTCGGCAAACTGCATCATCACATCTAAGCCGCCTGCGGTTTGCAATACTGCGGCACAACCGATAACCGCAAGAATGGTTAACATCACTTGCACTGGTGGCTGTCCGGGGGCGAGACCAAAGACAAACGTCAGTAAAAATAAACCTATACCACTTATCAACCCGAGCCCCATACCACCATAGCGGGTGCCCAGTAGCAAGCAGCCGAGTACGACAATAAATTCCATTAAAATCATTTTGATTTACCCCTGCGGAACCTGCCGCGCTATTTGTATTAGGACTAGCTGTATTTGGCGTTATTTTGCGAGGCGATTGACTTTGATAACTTGCGCTGGCGCAAGGTGTAAATAAAAAGTGGCATTAGATTTTTCATAAATTTGAGCTAGCGCTAGAAACGTGTCGCCAGAAGTTGCATCCTTGTTAACTCGGAAGCGCTAATGACGCCTGTAGCCAAGTGAAACATGCCCTAGTACTTGCTCCGGTAAAAATAACCATAACAATCGCCAAGGATGTCCAAGTGAAACCTGCCACCTATAATACCGAAGCCTTCGATGAGTGGATCCGCAGCCGCTTTGTAGAACTCAACTCGCAGCTCGAACAGCTTTATGACCAGCAGACCGACCGTGCCAATGTGCAGGGGATTGGCACTGAGCTTAAGCACACTTTGGAAAGCGAAGGGCGAGGGCTGATTAAGGCTTTGCTCGATGAGGGCAATACCGACGAAGGTTTTGATAGTGCTTTTGATTTGCTAGGCAATGTTGGCCTGTATATGGCCGCCTGCCGCCGCCATGAAATTACTGAGCCAACACGGGAGACCACCTCGCCACTGGTTGAGGCTTCGGCGCTCGCTATGCATATCGGCGCCTCCATCGGCGTGACGCCACGTTTTGCCACTGCGCATTTAACTACCCATAACCGTGCCCACAATGGTATCTACAAACGCTTTACCGATCTGCCTGATGAAAAGCTGTTTGTGGATTACAACACTAAGGGCATCTTGGCCTATAAGCGCGCCAGCGATGCCTTATTAAAAATTCAGCCCTTGGGGATCTCCCATCCTATTAGCCACGATTTATTGCGGGTCGCCAAACAGGCATTGCAGGACGTCATTGAATCAAATCAGCAATTATTCAAACGTTTAGATACCGACCGCTTTTTCTATTGTGTCCGCCCATATTACAAACCCTATCGGGTTGGCTCTGTGGTATATCGCGGCGCCAATGCTGGCGACTTTGCAGGGATTAACGTCATCGATTTAACCCTAGGTCTCTGTTTTGCCAACGAATCGTCCTATTCGCAAATGCTGGTGGATAAGTTTTTATATATGATGCCGGAGGATCAGCAAATCTTGCGGGAATGCATGCGCCGCCCGAATTTGATGGATGACTTTTTACAGACAAAGGCCTGCGTGCAGCAGGATTGGTATCAGGAAAACCTCAAGCTGTTTATCGAAGTCTGTGAATTACATGGGCAAACTGCGATTCAACATCACAATGAATTAGTGACTAAGTATATTGCTGAGCCTTCGGTCAGTATGGAGCAACAACATTTAGCCAAAGTGACCGCCAGCGGCCCACCATTGCATGTACTGCTCGCCTCCCTTGAGCGTTTAAGGGATAGACGCGCGGCCGTATTACGTGACGATATTCGCACCCGTTATTATGATTTGAAAAAACTCAAAGACAGTTTGAGGTAAGGCCATGCTGCTAAATGTAAAACAGGATTTTTGCCTCGCAGGCCCTGGATATCTGCTTAACCATTCCGTGGGGCGGCCACTCAAATCGACCGAGCAGGCGTTTAAGCAGGCGTTTTTTGCACCTTGGCAGGAGTCTGGCCGCGAGCCTTGGGGTCAATGGTTAGGTGTCATCGATAACTTTACCGCGGCGCTGGCAAGCCTTTTTAATGGTCAGCCGCAGGAATTTTGCCCGCAGGTGAATCTATCGAGCGCATTGACCAAGTTGGTGATGTCACTGGATAGATTAAATCGCGATGGCGCCGTGGTGCTGATGAGCGAGATTGATTTTCCTAGCATGGGATTCGCCCTTAAAAAGGCATTGCCCGCAAGTTGTGAACTGCGCTTTATTCCCAAGGGCTTAGATGTTACCGACCCCAATGTGTGGGACGCACATATCAGCGACGATGTCGATTTAGTCTTTGTCAGCCATGCCTATTCTAACACGGGACAACAGGCCCCCCTCGCGCAGATTATCCCCCTTGCCCGTGAGCGTGGCTGCTTGAGCATAGTGGATGTGGCGCAATCGGCTGGGATTTTGCCGCTGGATTTAGCCAAGCTACAGCCAGATTTTATGATTGGTTCGAGTGTGAAATGGTTATGCTCCGGCCCCGGCGCTGCGTATCTGTGGGTCAATCCGGCTATTTTGCCCGAATGTCAGCCACAGGATGTGGGTTGGTTTAGCCATGAAAATCCCTTCGAGTTTGATATTCATGATTTTCGCTATCATCCAACAGCGTTGCGGTTTTGGGGCGGCACGCCTTCTATCGTCCCCTACGCTATTGCCGCCCATAGTATTCAATATTTTGCCAATATTGGCTCACTGGCGATGCGTGAGCATAACTTGCAACTGATGGCTCCAGTGGTACAGGCATTGGACAATGAGCTCGTCTCGCCGAGGGCAATCGATAAGCGTAGCGGTACGCTGATTTTGCAATTTGGCGAGCGGCAAGCGCCGATCATGGCGGCATTGGCTGAGGCGAATATCAGTGTCGATGCCCGCAGTTTAGGGATACGCGTATCGCCACATATTTATAACGATGAGGCCGATATCCTAAGGTTACTGGAGGTAATAAACGCCCATCGTTAACTGATTGAGCATAGCTTGCTCAGCCGACATGGCGTAATAGCCTCGAACAGGGAGCATGGCTCTGGGGCATCAAGGCGCCCCCTAATGCCGATGTCGTTAACCCATGCCCTGAGGCTGAGGTCATTTATTGGGGCGAATATGCTCAAATGCTGTAGTTATAGTGGCAGAACATAGAACGCGGGGTTCGGAGCTTGGGATTACTGGGCGTGATAGCCAAATCGACTGGCAGCATCACGGTATCGACGATCAGCGAGCTACCCATATCGACCAGTGTCAGAGGGATAGTAAACAGTAGCAGTGGCGGGGCGGATAACGCAGAAACTATCGCACACTCCTCGCCATTATCAACAGCAGTTTGAACACTGGAGAAAGAATGCCCCCAAGTTGAATTTTCTCCCATCCTCGATGTTATTGTTGCACATCCCGTGAGAGAACAGCACACGACCAAGCAAGTCAACCAACGCATAACCACTCCATTGTTTATATGTGAAAAACCGCATTGTTTCGGTATGAGCGACTCGCTTGATTAACTTTGGGCGTTAGTCTTATGGAACCCGAACTGGTTTTGTTCGACACCGATATATTCAGTTTTAGCAAGTCGGCATTCTAACCACATGAATATATGTGTCAATTATTCAGCAGCAGTAATGAGACAACAGTAAAGAGACTCCCAACTTTAGTGTCGCAGTAGTTAACGCCTCTGCCTATAAGTTAGTTTTATATCGCGTTTAGCTCAGTCTTAAACGACATCTGTCCCTATTGTTGTTATTGCAGTGGTGTCTGCTGGTATGCTTTCTTTTGATGATAAATAAGTGGTTGGCTATGTCGCCATTTAGAGAAAAGTGTTGGTCATTGCACCAGCATGAAAGTAGCGTATACCTTCAAGAAACAAAAAGCCCCATCAGCAAAACTGTTGGGGCTTTGATACTTTATGCATGCATTTATACCGTGAGTAATGGCATGCATCTAGCCATTACAGGCTGTAGTACATTTCAAACTCTAATGGGTGAGTTGTACGGCTTACACGCTCAGCTTCTGCAGATTTCAGTGCAATGTAAGACTGGATGAAATCTTCGCTAAATACACCGCCGCGAGTTAAGAACTCGTGGTCAGCTTGCAGGTTTTCAAGGGCGTTTTCTAATGAAGTCGCTACTTGTGGGATTTCAGCCGCTTCTTCCGCTGGCAGATCGTACAAGTCTTTATCCATCGCTTCGCCTGGATGGATCTTGTTTTGGATACCGTCGATACCCGCCATCAGCAGTGCTGCGAAACCTAAGTATGGGTTTGCATGTGGATCTGGGAAGCGAGTTTCGATACGACGACCTTTAGGGCTTGGTACCACTGGAATACGGATTGAAGCGCTGCGGTTACGTGCTGAGTAAGCTAACATCACTGGCGCTTCGAAGTGTGGTACTAAACGCTTGTAAGAGTTAGTGCTTGGGTTAGTGAAAGCGTTCAGTGCGCGAGCGTGCTTGATGATACCACCGATGTAGTACAGTGCAGTTTCACTTAAACCAGCATATTTGTCGCCTGCGAACAGGTTTACGCCATCTTTCGCCAGAGATTGGTGAACGTGCATACCGCTACCGTTGTCGCCAACGATTGGCTTAGGCATGAAAGTCGCAGTCTTACCGTAGGCGTGAGCCATGTTGTGTACTACGTACTTCAGAATTTGGATTTCGTCCGCTTTCTTAGTCAGGGTATTGAAGCGAGTTGCGATTTCGTTTTGACCCGCAGTCGCCACTTCATGGTGGTGAGCTTCAACCACTTGACCCATTTCTTCGAGCACTAAACACATAGCGCTACGTAAGTCTTGTGATGAGTCAACAGGAGCTACTGGGAAGTAACCGCCTTTCACGAATGGACGGTGACCAGTGTTGCCACCTTCGTAGCTAGTGCCAGAGTTCCATGCCGCTTCTTTAGCGTCGATTTTCACGAAACAACCAGACATGTCAGTACCGAAACGGACATCGTCGAACAGGAAGAATTCTGGTTCTGGTCCAACTAATACAGTGTCAGCGATACCGGTAGAGCGTAAGTATTCTTCCGCTTTTTTCGCGATAGAACGTGGGTCGCGGTCATAACCAGTCATAGTGCCTGGCTCGAGAATGTCACAACGGATCAGCGCAGTGGTTTCTTCGGTGAATGGATCCAGTACGAACGTAGTTGGGTCTGGCATCAGTACCATGTCTGATTCGTTAATGCCTTTCCAGCCAGCGATTGACGAGCCGTCAAACATTTTACCGTCTTCGAAGAAGTCAGCGTCTACCTGATGAGCTGGGATAGATACGTGCTGCTCTTTACCTTTGGTGTCGGTAAAACGTAAATCAACAAACTTAACTTCTAATTCTTCAAGTTGCTTTAAAACTGATTCAACTGACATTCTCAAGTCTCCGGTAGGGTAAAGGGATGTCCCTTCTATAATCTTTTAACTCAAGTTGTGCTTGAGCAAAACTTACTAGCTATAAAGCGATATCTATGCCAATAATTTAACTTGTTGATAATTAATGAATATGTGTTTTATTGCACTATCTTTAACTCTGTATTGCACTTTATTGGTGCGTTTTGATGTGGCATTTTGGTGCATTCATCCATTTTGGTGCGCACCATGCATCCCCCATTTTAGTGCAGTGACGATGAGCATAGGCTTGCTTGGTTAATTCATATCCATATTCAAGCTGGGCGGCATACTCGCTGTTAGCCTGTTACTATCAATTAGGCTCAGCAAAACAGAATGAATTTAGCATATAAATAAGTCTAGATAACCGCGTAAGGTCACTGTTTTCAGTGCTCGCCATAATGTCACAAAACAGTGAGATGATAAGCTGTTTTTCTGATAATGATTTTGGCTTGTTTTCATTTCTTGTCATTAAAAATCAATTGATTAGTCTTGTTGTTCTTAGGTGGGAATAGAGTTTATTGAAACTGCGTCTAAAGCCATTTATTGAGGCTATCGAGAAAATACTTAGGTAGCGGTTTGGGCATACTGATGTGTTTGGACGAAAAAACGGGTCTGCCGAATTGGGGTTATTCGCTATACTTATGGCGGCCTTAAGCGCATAGTCTGCTACGCCATTCCCGTGAAGAATAGTTATTTCAGCTGGTTAGTCGTATTGAGTTCGAGATAACGTGGCAATTGCCTGCGCTGAAACGGTGCATTTGGGTTATTTGTCTTATCGCCATAACTGATTCGTTAGCACGGGCCCAAAAAAATAGTTTTATAAGTGTTCAAAAATAATCCTGTGCGATATGGCCGCTCTGGAGTAGAATGTCACGCTTTTTTATGGCGACTCAACGTAGATTGCTGTAACGAATATTGTAATATCCCTAATTTTGTTTGATGGTAAGAGGTTTATCCGTGCTAGAGAATTTACGTAACATCGCCATTATTGCACACGTTGACCATGGCAAAACGACCCTGGTAGACAAGTTGCTGTCGCAATCAGGAACCCTTGCAACCCGGGGAGAAGCTACTGAGCGGGTGATGGACTCCAACGATCTTGAGAAGGAGCGTGGAATCACGATTCTGGCAAAGAATACTGCCATCAAGTGGAACGATTATCGTATCAACATCGTTGATACCCCTGGCCACGCCGACTTCGGTGGTGAGGTTGAGCGTGTTCTGTCTATGGTTGACTCAGTATTGTTGCTGGTTGATGCCGTTGATGGTCCAATGCCACAAACTCGCTTCGTAACCAAAAAAGCGTTTGCCCAAGGCTTAAAGCCAATCGTTGTTATCAACAAGATTGACCGTCCAGGTGCTCGCCCTGATTGGGTTATCGACCAAGTATTCGACCTGTTCGATAACTTAGGTGCAACTGACGAACAATTAGATTTTCCAATCGTTTATGCTTCTGCATTAAACGGTTTTGCAACCTTAGATCCAGATGTTGTCAGCGAAGATATGACGCCACTGTTCCAGACTATCGTTGAAAAAGTGTCATCACCTGATGCTGATGCGGATGGTCCATTCCAGATGCAAATTTCTCAGCTCGATTACAACTCTTACGTGGGTGTTATCGGTGTGGGTCGCATTAACCGTGGTAGCATCAAGACTAACCAACAGGTGAGCGTGATCGGTGCCGACGGTAAAGTACGCAACGGTAAAATGGGCCAAGTATTAGGTTACATGGGCTTAGAGCGTACCGAAGTTGATGTAGCAAATGCGGGCGATATCGTGGCGATCACCGGTTTGGGTGAGCTTAAAATTTCGGACACAGTGTGCGCCGCTGGCAATGTAGAGGCGATGCCGCCTTTATCTGTTGACGAGCCAACGCTGACCATGACTTTCCAAGTTAACACTTCACCTTTTGCGGGTAAAGAAGGTAAGTACGTGACTTCACGTAACATTCTTGAGCGTCTGCAACAGGAATTAGTGCACAACGTGGCACTGCGTGTTGAAGAAACCGACAGCCCAGACCGTTTCGCGGTATCTGGCCGTGGTGAATTACACTTATCTATCCTGATCGAAAACATGCGTCGTGAAGGTTACGAATTAGCAGTTTCTCGCCCAGAAGTTATCTTAAAAACCATCGATGGTGAACTGTGTGAACCCTTTGAAACCCTGACCGTTGACGTTGAAGAAGAACATCAAGGGACAGTGATTGAGAAGCTGGGTATCCGTAAAGCTGAAATGAAAGATATGCAGCTTGACGGTAAAGGCCGCGTGCGCGTTGACTTTATCATCCCAAGCCGTGGCTTAATTGGTTTCCAAACTGAGTTCTTAACTGCAACTTCTGGTACTGGTTTGATTTACCACTCATTCGATCACTACGGTCCACATAAAGGTGGCGACATTGGTCAACGCGCTAACGGCGTATTGATCTCTAACGCGACTGGTAAAGCATTGACCTTCGCACTGTTTGGTTTACAGGACCGTGGTCGTCTCTTTATCGGCCATGCGGCTGAAGTTTATGAAGGTCAAGTAGTGGGTATTCACTCACGTTCTAACGACCTGACAGTTAACTGCCTGAAAGGTAAGCAGCTAACTAACATGCGTGCTTCTGGTACTGACGAAGCTCAAGTACTGACTACGCCAATCACCTTAACTCTTGAGCAAGCGCTTGAGTTTATTGATGATGACGAATTAGTTGAAGTGACACCTAAGAGCATCCGTGTTCGTAAGAAACACTTAACTGAAAACGACCGTAAGCGCGCTAGCCGCGGTTAATGGTGGTTATGGTGGGCACGTAAAGTGACTGCCATACAGTGAATAAAGCCCTGCTAAGGCAACTTAGCGGGGCTTTTTAATGGCTATATTTCAGGTTCATGTACTGAGCGTATGCAGTTACGACCTGCGGACTTCGCCAAGTAAAGGGCGGTATCTGCTTGGTGGACTAATTCTAAGGCATTATGTTTATCTGAGGGGAGTAAACACGCAACACCCACGCTGACCGTGACAATTCCTATGTCTGTTTTAATATGGGGTATAGCAAGCGATTGAATAAGTTGATGTACGTGCTTGGCGGTGTCGAGTGCGCTTTGGTGATCCGTATTGGGGAGTAAAATAACAAATTCTTCGCCGCCATAGCGTGCAACTAATTCACCTGCCCGACGACCAGATTGAGATAAGCCGTTAGCCAGCATCTTGAGACAATCATCTCCTGCGAGATGGCCATAAAAATCATTAAATAATTTAAAGTGGTCAATATCGAGCATGATAAGCGAGAGTGGCGTGTTGTTGCGTTGCCCACGACTCCATTCCTTTTGCAGCATTTGATCAAACAATCTACGGTTGCCAATATTGGTTAACCCATCGGTATTGCTGAGTTTTTCGAGTCTGTTGTTCGCTTCGGCAAGTTCATAGGTTCGCGCTTGTATAATGGACTCTAGCTCTCGATTGCGTTCTTCTAAACTTGTCATTGGATAAATTTCACCTTTTTTGGCTATGCCATAGGGAATCGAAATTCCACTATGGACGATTTTCCAATCGTTGCTTTCTTGGCGAAAAATCAGCACTAACCTTGCGGTTTCTTGGCTGAGTATCGAGTCTGGGATAGGGAGGTGTATATGGAAAAACGCTGTAATAACAATAATATCTTCGGCAAGATCCTGTAGTGAAAGATCTAACACTTCAATATGGATCCGTTCGGGGACTTGGGCGAAGTCCTGACGGGTTATTTTTACCCATTCATCTTTACTGGTGACAAGAATATCGCTGCTACCTGCATAACCACTAAAAGTATCGCTAAAGCGGGCTGTGAGCTTGTCATCCCGTGCAGCGTACATCTCAATATATTCATCAAAAAGTGACTGCATAAGTTGCAAGCGTCTCTGTCGCATAGATTCACCTCAAGTAAGAATATAAGCGTTTTATTGTTCTTATTTGAGATGAGTATTAGTGATAAAACCATCTTCCGTTCTGATTAAAATCAAGATAGTGATGTAAAAACCACCAACAGTGTGATCTGTGCCCGCTTTTTGAGCTAGGGTTTGCTGTTCTTGTTACTGTTACCTAGCTTTAGTGGCAAAAGTTTGAAATGTTGTCATTTTGCTTGTTTAGTATACAGACCGAATGGTGCATTAATCGTTACTTTGGAACAGTGCAGAAGGGATTAATGCAAACGATAAACGTTTTAGAAGACGTCCAAACCAGATTAGCCTAATGACGCCTTGTAGGGTCATTCCCTTCGTTAGCCATAAGTAAAGGAATATTCCATGGACAAGACTCAACACTCTCAAGGTAAATGCCCCGTGATGCATGGGGCAAATTCAGCCGTTGCCAGCAACAATATGGATTGGTGGCCTAAGGCACTTAATCTCGATATTTTGCATCAGCATGATAAGAAGACGGATCCCATGGATCCCAACTTTAATTACCGTGAAGCCTTTAAGACCCTTGACCTCGCTGCCGTGAAGCAGGACTTGCATTCCCTTATGACCGATAGCCAAGATTGGTGGCCAGCCGATTGGGGGCATTATGGCGGCTTGATGATCCGCATGGCATGGCACTCTGCGGGAACCTATCGCATTGCCGATGGCCGTGGCGGTGCGGGGACGGGTAATCAACGCTTTGCCCCACTCAATAGCTGGCCCGATAACGCCAACCTTGATAAAGCCCGCCGTTTACTCTGGCCGATTAAGAAAAAATATGGCAACAAACTCTCATGGGCAGATTTGATGATCCTCGCGGGTAATGTGGCCTACGAGTCTATGGGCTTAAAAACCTATGGATTTGCCGGCGGTCGAGAGGATATTTGGCACCCAGAGAAGGACATTTATTGGGGCTCTGAAAAACAATGGCTCGCGCCAAGTGATAATCCTAACAGCCGTTATTCGGGCGCGCGTGACCTTGAAAATCCCTTAGCCGCCGTAATGATGGGGCTGATTTATGTGAATCCTGAAGGGGTTGATGGTAAACCCGATCCACTGCGCACCGCTCAAGATGTGCGTGTCACTTTTGCACGGATGGCGATGAATGATGAAGAAACCGTGGCCTTAACCGCCGGTGGCCATACGGTGGGCAAATGCCATGGCAATGGTAAGGCACAGGATCTTGGCCCTGAACCCGAGGGCGAAGAACTTGAGGCCCAAGGTTTGGGCTGGCTCAACAAAAAAGGCCCAGGCACGGGTGCAAATGCCGTGACTAGTGGTCTCGAAGGCGCTTGGACGACTCATCCCACTCAATGGGATAACGGTTATTTTCACCTACTGTTAAATTACGATTGGGAATTGAAAAAAAGCCCCGCGGGCGCCTCTCAGTGGGAACCTATTAATATTAAAGAGGAAGATAAAGTCGTCTCAGTGGGCGACCCGAATCGCAAGTTTAACCCCATCATGACCGATGCGGATATGGCGATGAAAATGGACCCCGAGTATCGCAAGATCTCCGAGAAGTTTTATCAAGATCCCGCCTATTTCTCCGAGGTATTTGCCCGTGCTTGGTTTAAGTTAACTCACCGCGATCTGGGGCCTAAGAGCCGTTATTTAGGGCCAGAAGTGCCGAATGAGGATTTGCTTTGGCAAGACCCGATCCCAAGCGTCGATTACCGTTTAGACGCCAGTGAGATTGTCGACCTGAAGGCGAAATTATTAGCCTCGGGACTCAGTGTTTCCGAATTGGTCGCAACCGCGTGGGACAGCGCGCGCACCTTCCGAGGCTCGGATTTCCGCGGTGGCGCCAATGGCGCACGGATCCGTTTAGCACCACAAAAAGATTGGCAGGCCAACGAACCCGAGCGTTTGCAAAAAGTATTGCAGGTGTTGAGCGCGTTGCAGGCAAGCTTAAGCAAAAAGGTCAGTATTGCCGACTTGATTGTCCTCGGTGGCGCTGCAGCGATTGAAAAGGCCGCCCACGCTGCGGGAGTCAATATCACAGTACCTTTCATGCCTGGCCGTGGTGATGCCACGCAGGAAATGACCGATGTGGAATCCTTTGCCGTACTTGAGCCTTTGCACGATGCGTATCGTAACTGGCAGAAAAAGGATTATGTAGTTCAGCCCGAGGAGATGATGCTCGATCGTACTCAACTTATGGGATTAACCGCCCATGAGATGACTGTGCTGGTTGGGGGCATGCGGGTGTTAGGCACTAACTATGGCGGTACACGCCACGGCGTGTTTACCGACAAAGTGGGTGTGTTAAGCAATGATTTCTTTGTGAATCTTACCGACATGGCCTACCACTGGAAGCCTGCGGGTACTAATTTGTATGAGATAGTCGAGCGTAAAACTGGCGCGGTGAAGTGGACCGCTACCCGCGTCGATCTGGTGTTTGGTTCTAACTCCATTCTGCGCTCCTATGCTGAGGTGTATGCGCAGGATGATGCCAAAGAGAAGTTTGTGCATGACTTTGTGGCGGCTTGGACTAAGGTGATGAATGCCGATAGGTTTGACCTTGCCTAATCACTAGTACTTAAGCTCGTTGTGACCATAAAAGGTGCAGTTTAGACTGCACCTTTTTTATATCTCTTATCAACAAATCAGAGAGTTAATGACCTACTCGGTCAATCACTTGGATAAGTTCCATGCGGATAGCGTCCGGTGTTTGGCTATGCCAGAATCCTGCTAAATAAGCGCCGAGTGGCAGGAGGAAGAGCGCCAATAATAACAAGACTAACAATCCTTTATGGCTAACTCTGTGACCCGATTTAAGGCCAAAACCGAGCGCCGCCGATTTAGGGCAGGCCGCCACACAGCGCATACATGCTTGGCATTCGTCGCTGCGAACCGTGGTTTTGGTATGCACTATGATGTTGGCTGGGCAGGCGCGGGTGCATTTGTCGCACTTCATACCCTTGGCTTCGATCAGGCAATGCTGAGTATCGCGGCGGATTTTGAGTGGGCTGGCAAAACTTAACAGTCCGAGCATGGCACCATAGGGACACAAGTAGCGGCAAAAACCTTGGCGACGCCATGCGGCGAGGACGAGGATAAGAGCAAAGCAGGCTAAGGTAATAAGCCCTGGTGTGACAAAAAACAGTGCCATCTTAAGGTCGGCAATCTTGTGGTAGTTACCCTGCAGATAATAGGGAATTGACTCGCTTGGCATACCGATCACTACATAAAACAGTCCCAGCAGTAATAAGTATTTCAGCATCCGTAGTGGCCAGTCTAGCCATGCTGGGGGCGCAAGTTCTGCTTTGATAAAGCGTTTGCGCAAGGCGTAGAGGTATTCGCCGGCGAGTCCTAAGGGGCAGGCCCAGCCACAAAAGGCGCGTTTACAGAGTAGGCCAGTGAGTAGCACGGCGGCGAGCATCACTGCGGCGGCGGGGTGCGTTTGGTCCCACAGGTTGAGCGTGACTATGGCTTTTAATTCAATCCCGCCGGCGATGGGCAAAAAGGCATCGACAACATCAGGGCGCATTAACCAAGGCGTGACCCCTTGTTTGAGTTGGATAGCATTAATGCCGTATTGGATGGCGACTAAAAACAACGAGAGTGCGAGCAGGTGTTGGCAACCTTCACGCAGGGCGTTGATTTTTATCTCGGCCTTATACTCCACCGGAGCAAACTTATGGGCAATAAGTGCAAGGGGCAAGGCAATGATTAGGGCGAGCGCCAAGGGCCAGTAGAGGCTAATCGCCACTGCGCCAACACTCAGGAGTAAGGTGGTCACTGCTCCCCATTTTTTACCGCTCCAATAGCTTAGGGAGGCGATATACATTAGGGCCAACATTAGGGTAAGGGATTCAATAAAGGTCATGTTAATACTGCAAATAGAATACACGTATTCAATCTGAGCAATCTTTTGTAGATAAGTTTATGAGCCTAAAGTGAATTTGTGCGTTAGATCCAATATTGATTGAATCATCACACTAAAGCGCGCCATCGCTCACAAAGCTAAAAATCTTAGCCTTGCACAAACGAAACTGGGAATGCAGGGAGGATAAAATCAACAGCAAACCGCCATCGCAGCTTGCCGAAGTGTTTAGAGGGTTAGAGCATCAGTGCTAAGCTGTTAATTCAGATTGGTTTGACGGAATTAACAGCCAGTTTGAGCAAGCTAAATGGCCTTACCCTTTTGAGTTCTCAAGGGCCTCGATAAATCGAGTAGACTCATTGATAGATTTATTCATCTCTTTGATTAAGCCTGAGATATCCGTTTGTAAGTTGGCAAATTCACCTTTAATCGCGCCTATCGCTTGGGCATTTAAGTTATGCTTTAAATACAGCATATTGTCTTTCATGGCGGTGAGAATGGGCGGCATTTTTGATTCGGCGCGGCGCATGGTTTTAATCAACTGCTCGTAGGAACGGCGGGTTTCCTTGAGCTTAGTTTCGCTGTTGCGGCGTAGGCTAGCTTTACTGATTTCAGCGATTTCCGTTTGCCACTCATCGAATAGCGCCTCGGCAACATCTTCGACCTTGTTGATGCGATTACTTACGTCATCGGCGGCACTTTGGGCTGACTCGTATTCATCTTTAGCCTTGTTGTAGGCCTTTTCGAGGTTGCCACCATTGTGGTTGAGTAGGGCTTGCATCTCCTCGAGTGCTGAGCTGAACTCTTTTTGCGCATCCTCTTGGGATTCTTTCGCGGCTTTCACTCTGTCGACCATGATGTCGCGCTTGTGGTAGCCCACTTTTTCCATGGCACCGTAATAGGCACTCTGGCAGCCCGTCAGCAATAGCGTTGCCGCTATCAGACTAGAGGTGATCAATCTTTTCATTGGGTATTCCGTCACTGAGTCAGATGAAGTTAGTCGGCCTTAAAACGTGCCGCATCGATAATGCTCCAGAGGTGAAAGATAGCACCAATTACCGCGGGCACAATTAACCACCAAAGGGCGTAGCCGACTACAGTGACCACGAAGAATAGCAATGCTGCCAAAATTCGCCCTTGTAGCAGTTGGCCTAGGCCTGGGAAAAACAGACTAGCGATTGCGGCGATAACATTGCCAGTGGATCCTTGTTGTGACATCAATTCACTCCTTAGACTTGTAAATTAAGTGTTTATTGTACGAAGATAACGAGTCTATACCAACAGAATCAAGAGAAACCCGTGACTAAGAAGATAGATCTGGCACAAATTCGAGCCTTACTCCTTGGGATTTGGCACTTCCTGCTGCATTTACGCCAGCGCCTAGTAGAAGATCAAATCAATATTCGTGCGGGCCACTTGGCCTATGTCACCCTATTATCGCTCGTCCCTATGGTGGCGGTGACTATGTCTATGCTGTCGGCGTTTCCTGTGTTTAAGGGGATCCGCGGCCAAATTGAAGCCTTCGTTTACGAGAATTTTTTACCCGCAGCGGGCGATACGGTACAAGTCTATATCAATGAATTTGTGGGCAATGCCTCGAAGGGGACTGCGGTGGGGATCGCGGCCTTAGTCGTGGTAGCTATTATGCTGATCTCCGCCATTGATAAGTCACTAAATAATATTTGGCGCACTAAGGAAAAACGTTCTGTGGTCGTGGCCTTTTCCATGTATTGGATGGTGATTACCTTAGGCCCTGTGCTGGTGGGGGCGAGCCTAGTGGCGACTTCCTATGTGGTGTCGTTAAAGCTCTTTGAGGGCGATACCTTATCTGGCGTAATGCCGCTGTTTATCGAACGTTTGCCGCTGTTATTTTCGGTGGCCGCGTTTTTACTGCTCTATATGGTGGTGCCGAATCAAAAGGTGAAGTTTTGGCACGCGCTGTTGGGCGCTGTGGTGGCGGCACTGCTATTTGAGTTGGGGAAAAAAGGTTTCGCCTTGTATGTGACGAAATTTCCAAGTTATGAAGCCATTTATGGTGCGCTGGCGACCATTCCTATTCTATTTGTTTGGGTATATTTATCTTGGATGATCGTGCTGCTGGGCGCCGAAATTACCGCCGCCATGCCCGAGTATTTGGACTATGAGTCCAGCAGCGATATCAACGAAACTAACCTCGATGGTCAACCTTTAGCGGCGCAGGATACACCCGCCGCGCAGCCAGAAACCACATCCGCCCAATCAAGCCAAGTGCTTGAGACGAAGGCTGAACTTTCCGAAAGCGCGCCGTCATCGACTACATTGGATAAGCCGTAGCGAAGTTGTCATCCATTAATACGTTTAACGAGCCTTAGCCCGCCTATGATTACTGATGGCCATCATTTTGCCCCTTTTATCCGCCGTGATTGGCTGATGATGGGCAATGGGCAGCAGTTGCATCTCGCTCAATATGGTAATCCGCAGGGTATCCCGCTGCTTTATTTGCATGGTGGTCCTGGCGCAGGCGCTAGTGTGAGTGAGCTCAGTTTATTTAACCCCGAGCACTATTGGATTTTACTGTTAGATCAACGTGGTGCGGGGCAATCACTGCCCGCTGGCGAGTTGGAACACAATCATTTAAATGGACTCATCAGCGATATTGAGGCGATTCGCATTCACTTAGGCATAGCGCGTTGGTGCTTAGCGGGTGGCTCATTTGGCGCCACCTTAGCCTTAATTTACAGTGGGTTATTTCCGCAGCGGGTAATAGCTCAAGTATTATGGGCGCTGTTTATTCCATCAAAAGAAGGGATTGAATGGCTCTATGCACCCTCGGGCGCCGCGCAGTTATATCCGCAGGCTTACCGTGAATTTGCCGCGCCTTCTATTGGATTGGCGGATTTATTTACGCACTATCAGCTAGGATTTAACGCCCAAGATGAAGCAACTCGCCACGAATTTGCCCGCCGTTGGATCCAATGGGAATTAACCCTAGCGGGTGTACCAACTGGCCTGCCTAAGCGGCTTGCGCCGCCGCTATTCGCCTTAGCTCAAATCGAGCTGCACTATGCGCAAAATGATTACTTCAATATGTTCAGTGTATTACAACGGGTGACATCTCAAGTCTCTGCGCGTACCCTGCTATTACAAGGCACGCAGGATGCTGTCTGTCCGGCACGTTTATTAGCCGCATTTGGGGCAAAAATCGATAACCCCAGGATACAAATCCACACTATTGTTGATGGCGGGCATTCGCTGAATAGTGAAATACTCTCACTTGCCGTCACACTCGAAATTCAAGCCATGTGGTCTTGGATAAAGCGACAGGAGTTTGCATGAAATTAGCTATGATTATTGCCGCCATTTTAGGATTAACGGCCTGCGCGGCCACCTCATCCTCAACCCCAGAATCTCAATCCTCATCTTCTGCGGTCGAATCTACCGAGGCTCGCGCACCTGTGGCGCCTAAAGTGGTGCAATTGGCTGGAATGACCAATGAGGCCGCTGCTGATGCTTTGTATCAGGCCTTAATTAATGCCAACTATTTAGCCACTAAAGTCGGGGCGGATAAGGTTGCGGTGCAATTTGGCAATAATGATTTTATGCTCGAACCCAGTATAAATGCTGCGGGGATTGACCGTATTCTGATGAACCGTTTTTATGCGGTGCATCCACAGTTGCAGGCCAGCCCTGAACTGCCCGCGGTGATTGGCGAACTGAATGCCAAGCTAAACTTCGCTAAATTTGTATTGCGCGAGCAAGGTGCGGTAATCCAAATCCAAGGTACTGTGACCTTTGCTGATAAGGTCGAAATCGAGGAGCTTCGCCGTTTTATGCTGTGGACCGATGGCGGCTTGGCAGAAATCGCTAAGTCCTTGCCGGAGGGAATTGAGCAGTATCTGCGCCCAATTCCTTTGATGCCCGTTGTTAAGTCTTAATTTAAAGGAAAAGTTGTGATCGCTTTAATTCAAAGAGTCAGCCGCGCCAGTGTGGTTGTAGATAATCAAACCATAGGTGCAATTGATAAGGGCTTGTTAGTTTTACTTGGGGTTGAGCGGGAAGATAACCGCGAGAAGATGGAAAAGCTAGCTACTAAAGTGATGAGTTATCGAGTGTTTTCTGACGAAAACGGCAAAATGAACCTCAATTTGACTCAAGCGGGAGGCTCGCTTTTAGTGGTATCCCAATTTACCTTGGCCGCTGATACTGAGCGTGGGCTAAGGCCGAGCTTTTCGGGTGCGGGCACACCAGAACAAGCGCTTGGCCTGTATGAAGAGTTTGTCGCCTTTTGCCGCGCCAAGGGCGTGACCACCGAAACAGGGCAATTTGCTGCTGATATGAAGGTTGAACTGGTCAACGATGGCCCAGTGACCTTCCATTTACAGGTTTAACCTACAGGACAGTGTGCCAACGGCAGTAAGGACATGCACATGGACGAATTATTAAACCAATTACGCCAGACCTGGCACCGCACTATACCTGTGAGTGAGTTTATGCAGATAGCGCCGCTGTCATTTTCTGATGGTGAATTGAGCGTGAGTGCGCCACTCGCGCCGAATATCAATCTGCATCACACCATGTTTGCGGGCAGCATTTATACCCTTATGACGCTCACTGGTTGGGGCATGGTATGGCTGCAACAGCAACTCCTCAATGTGGATGGCGACATAGTGTTAGCCGATGCCCATATCCGTTACTTGGCGCCCATTCGCAATCAACCTATTGCACGCGTGGTATGGCAGGATGCCAGTTTAGCGGGCTTATCTGTGGGGCGAAAAGCCAAAGTTCGACTTGTGGTTAAGCTTTACTGTGAAGATCTGCTCTGCGCTGAGTTTTCAGGCCTGTATATTAGCCTTCCAGGCATTAAGAAATAGTTGCGACTGTTTGATTTTTGTAAATTTTCATCGTTGATGTTGCCTTTAACTTGCAATAGAATCTTTGGCTTAATGCAACTTAAGTTGCATACGCCATGGTCCGTACGGTTATCACGTTTATGCTGTATGGCGCTATTTGCATTGATATTAAGGATAACCGATGCGATTTCTCTCCTGTGTGCTTATTGCTCTATTTTGTTTTCATCTCAGTGGTTGCACCAATACCAAGTTAAATGCCAATAAATTACCAAAGGGTGTGGTGCTAAATAAAGCTATTACACTCCCTGTGGATGTGAGTGTTGCTTATTATTTGCCCCATTCGCAGTTAAATAACCGTTTTTATTTAGAGAAATGGAATATTTGGGTCGATCCAGGAAAATCACTCAGTGATGGCGTGAAGGATGGTTTTGGTGCTTATTTTTCAAATGCTAAGTTATTAGACCGCACGCAAGCGAGTCAGTATGGACTGCTGATCGATATCGATCCTGAGTGGAAATTTGAGTCGGGTAAAGCAGAAATGATCATGAGCTATCGGGTATTTAATGGCTCCGATAAGCCCATTCGCGAAGGGCAAAAATCCTTTAAGGCAGATATTGGTTATTTAGGGGATGGTTTAGGTCTTTATAACGCCGCATTGCGTGCGACTCAATTAGTGATTGTCGATGTGCTAAACACGTTGACGCCGTCGGCTAGCTCCTATCCTGCACAGTATGCAATGAAGGATGTCTCGGCGAATTTGCTGGCAAATATGCAAAAGCCAGTCAGTACAGGAACAGGTTTTTATATTAATCCTCAGGGGCAAATTGTCACTGCGGCCCATGTACTCAAAAATTGCATGGTGACACAGGTGAATGTTGGCGGTAAATCCTTTGATGCGGCCGTAGAGGCTAGCTCGACCTTATTGGATTTAGCGGTCGTGAGTACGGGTACGCCAGTGGAGCAATACTTACCATTGCGTAAAGGTACAGAGATTTTCCTGGGCGAGGCGATTACCAATGTTGGCTATCCCTTGCAGGGATTATTGGCGGCCTCTCCCAATTTAACGCGCGGAAATATCAGCTCACGCGAGGCATTAAAGGGGGCGGTGGGGCAATTCCAGTTTTCGGCACCGATCCAGCCCGGCTCAAGTGGTGGCCCAGTTGTCTCTGACGGTGGGGAGCTATTAGGTATTACCGTCAGTACCTTAAATGTGACGAGTCTACGTGAATCGGGTGCATTGCCGCAGAATGTTAACTTTGCCCTTGATGCAAAATATGCTGCCCGTTTTTTAGATAAGCACCGCATTAGTTATCAGTCGGTTGAACCCAATATGAAGGGCGATATTCGAACGGCAAATGCGGCGGCACTTGGTGCTGTTGTTCAACTAAATTGCTATCAATAAGGATGTTTCCAATGCTATTTATGCTTCGTATTTTGATACTGGCTTTGTTGCTCATTAGCCCGTTTGTTAAAGCACAAACCACGGTACTTCCACCAGTATTTTTTATTAGTACCATTGATTCAACTGACTTTTATAACAAACTCAAGGGCATCCCATTATTTGAAAAAATGGATAAAGAGAATATCGGCAATCCATTAAAACTGATTGTGACCTATAAAATGGAACCTACTGCAGGGGGAGAAGCCGCTGGGCTAACCTCGGCGATTTTAGCGGGTGGCTCCCTAGGGCTGTTACCTATGGTGACCAATAATGATTTGGTGCTGACCTATGAGTTTAGGGTTCACAATGAGGTGATTGCCAGCGTCAGTTACCGTGAAAATTTTACCAAGGCTCACAACATGTACTCCAATGAGGGAATGTATAGCCTAGATAAAGAGAGTTTGGCATGGGCGATGACCACGACTGATAAGTTTATGGTTGATATTCAAAACTCGCCTGAGCTTTCCCAGCTAATCAGTGAATACAACTATTATTTTGCTCAATAGTTCGAGTGATGCATCTCCATAAATGAAGGGCTAGCTTTGCTAGCCCTTCATTTAACCATTCTATTTTTTAGAAAGTAATCTCAAATTTTATCCGCTTTTTTTCTTTTTTATGGGCTAATAAACTAAGCCCATAGAGTCGAGAGCAAGCTGAAAGACTCTCAAGAATTTCAATTTTCGGAGCAGATTATGTCTAAAGTCCTAGTGTTAAAATCCAGTATTCTTGGCGGTTATTCACAATCTGCCTTGTTAGTTGACCACCTGATCGGTAAATGGGAAGACCAAGGCGCGGCCATCACAGTTCGCGATTTAGCGGGTAAAGATGTGTTGCCAATGGTTGATGGCGAAATCGCCTCTGGCCTACGTGGCGGCGCTGAGTTAACCGCACGTCAGCAAGAGATGCTCGACCTGTCGAACGCCTTAGTTGAAGAGTTAAAAGCGAACGACACTATCGTGATCACCGCGCCGATGTACAACTTCAACATTCCAACCCAGCTGAAAAACTGGATTGATTTTGTGGCCCGTGCCGGTGTGACTTTCACTTATACCGAAAACGGTCCTAAAGGCTTAGTGGAAGGCAAACGTGCTGTGTTGATCACCACCCGTGGTGGCGCCCATAAAGATGGCCCAACCGATCACATTGTGCCTTTCTTAAAAACCTTCCTCGGCTTTATCGGTATCACTGATGTGGAAGTGGTATATGCTGAAGCGCTGAACATGGGCCCAGAAGCCAACCAAAAAGGTATCAGCGAAGCTAAAGCCAGTATCGATAAGTTAGCGGTTTAATCGTAAAGATAATAAAAAATGCCAGCGTAAATGCTGGCATTTTTGTTTACGCAGAACACAATTATTCGCACAGTTTGCAGCCAAGGGACATGGCGCTGGTTTCGATATAGCGAACCTTAGTGCTTGCTTGGCCACGGTTACGGCTCACGCTGTAGCAGGTTTCGCGAACCACTTTGGGCTGCGGCGGTTGTTCGCCGCTCGTTGGGCGCGGGCACTTTGTTGTCATCTGCACCTCCTCACGCATGGTTGCTTGGCTTAGGTTTTAGCTTGGCTGGCAGCAGACTAAATCTTTTAGCGAACCACCGTTGACCACACATTCAAAACCATTGGCCCTTAAAATATCACAGCCCTTTTGGGCACGAATGCCTGCGCCGCAGTAAAGTACAAAGGGATGCTGTTTATTTTCAACCTGATGTAACCATTGGTCGAGCGTTGGCAGTGGCACATTGATGGCCTGAGGCAAATGACCCGAGGCAAACTCCTCCGGTGAGCGCACATCGATAACGCGCGCACCCTGCTCAATCAATTGCCAACATTTTTCACCGTTGCTACTACCAGATAATTTAGCCAGTAAAGATTGAAACATAGCTTTGCCTCTATGATTAGAAAATTTTCAATAAGTTTATTCTAATGGATTAGTGAGCGCAAGCGGCAATCTGTTGGGTGCTTGGCTTGTCGGCGTTACTCGGTGGCAGGCGCTTCCCTGTGATAGTGGATAAGATCATGAAACACCACGGGTTGATCGCTCAAGTTGCGGTAACCGTGGGGTTTATCGGCGGCAAAGCGCACGGCCTCGCCCTGCTGTAATGGCTGCCACTGGCCATCGACTAACACTTCCATGGTGCCGCTGAGCACGATCACATGCTCGGTCACACCCGCCTCATGGGGCTCGGAGAGGCGCTCATAGTGCGGTAATAGGGTGAGTTCAAACATCTCAAAACCAAAGCGTGGCTCAAAGGGAAATAGCGACGCCACTAACATGCCGTCGGTTGCAGGCTTTTGGCGTAATGCATCAGCGTTACGAAAGACCGCGCCTTGGCTCTCGGGTGTCGGCTCTAGAAAAGTTGAGAGTGAGGTATTAAAACCGCTAGCGATTTTCCACAAGGTAGCAATAGTGGGGCTAGATTCGCCGCGCTCAATCTGGCCTATCATGGCCTTGCTTACGCCTGTCTCGAGTGCCGCTTTATCTAAACTCCAACCCTTTTGGCTGCGCAGTTGTTTTAGGGTCGCGGCAAGATAGCTGTTGATGGTCTGCATTATGGTCTGATACTTAAAAAATTATTTGTACGTTATAACGCACAGGTGCTATCTTGTCCATCTTGTGCGTTATAGCGCACAGTCAATGGTGCGATGCTCGAGGCAAAGGTAGGATTAGGAGTAGGGATGATGTGGCGCGAGGCTTTGGGACTATCAAAAATATCGGCGGGCTTTATTGCCGTGCTGGTGGGCTACAGTAGTTCGGCGGTGATTATCCTGCAGGCGGCGGATGCCGTGGGTGCGACATCGGCACAGATGAGTTCATGGCTATGGGCCTTAGGTGTTGGCATGGGGCTCACCAGTATTGGCCTGTCTCTCTACTATAAAAATCCGGTGCTTACGGCATGGTCGACCCCCGGGGCGGCGCTGATGGTCACCAGCCTTGCGGGATTAAGTATCCACGAAGCCGTTGGTGCCTTCCTGATTAGCTCTTTGTTGATCACTCTATGCGGCTTGGCGGGTTGGATGGATAAGCTTATTCGTATCATGCCGCCTTCGGTCGCTGCGGCCATGTTAGCAGGGGTTTTACTGCAGTTTGGTTTAGGGCTGTTTCAAGCCATGCAGACTCAACTGAGTTTAATTCTATTGATGTTATTGGTGTTTGTTGTGCTTAAGCCCTGGGCGCCGCGCTACATTATGTTACTCACCCTCGTAGCGGGAATAGGGATGAGTTATCAATTGGATCTACTGCAACTCGATAAGCTTGAGCTGCAATTCGCCGCTCCTGTATGGATAGCGCCTGCGTTTTCTGTCACCAGCGTAGTGGGCGTGGCGCTGCCCTTATTTGCGGTGACTATGGCCTCACAAAATATGCCTGGGATAGCAGCGCTGCACGGCCATGGTTATCGCCCGCCTATCTCGCCATTAATTACTGTGACGGGGCTGATGGGCGTATTGTTTGCCCCCTTTGGCGGCTTTGCTTTTAATCTCTCGGCCATTACGGCGGCGATTTGCATGGGTAAAGAGGCGGACCCTAACCCCGCAACTCGTTATTGGGCGGCGGTGTGGGGCGGTGTGTTTTACTTTATCACAGGCCTACTCGGCGCCACTGTGGTGGGGCTCTTCGCTGCATTTCCGAAGGAATTAGTGCTCGCGATTGCAGGATTAGCGCTGCTTGGCACCATAGGTAACAGTCTAACCGCAGCGCTCGCGGATAACGACGAGCGAGAAGTGGCGGTGATTACGTTTCTCGTCACCGCCTCGGGTGTGAGTATATTGGGGATCGGCAGTGCATTCTGGGGATTATTACTCGGATTTTTAATGCATTACTGGCACAAGCATCGCGCCTTAACCACAACTAAACAGGCAAAAGCTTAGCTGTGGTTAGGTCTAGACTGAGGTTTGCTACCTTAGTGGATTGATGTGTGAAGAGGCCTAGAGCTTTTTGGTCATAAACAGGCTATTGGGGTCGAGCGTGTAATCGGCAAAAGGGCCGCACAGCTCGAAGCCAAATTTGGCATACAGGTTGCGAGCTGGCTGGAAAAAGGCCATCGAGCCGGTTTCTAAACTGAGGCGCTGAACGCCTGCGGCTTTGGCGTCATTGATCAAGTGCTGCAGAATCTGGGATGCCACGCCTTGTTGTTTGTAAGTCGCTGCGGTGCGCATCGATTTGATCTCCGCATGCTCGGAATCTAACCATTTTAGTGCACCGCAGCCCGCCAGATTATGGCCATCCCACAGTGTCCAAAAGCGAATATTGGGTTGGCGCAGGCCATCAAGGTCTAATGCGTGCACACTTTCTGGTGGCGAGGTTGCCCGCATATCTTCAAGGTGCTCAGTTAAAAGTGCTGCAATTTCAGGCCCTTTTAGATCATCTAGTATTATTTTCATTGTTGCTCTCAAGATTAAAATTCCCTGTGTTGTCACTTATCCATCATAACGTTATCGCGTTTGGTTGTTTTTAGGGGTAAAACGCTGCGGTGATTAAGCAAAGGGTAGGCCAAGAGTTTTTAGTTAAAGCTAAACGCAGAATCAAAGTCGTGGGGCTTCACCCACTGATTTTTAATCAAGAGTCGACCAAGGAGGACAGCTCGTCCTATTGATTTCACATCAGCCAAGACTCCCCCAACGGAGTTGAAAGCCCCTTGTGCTCATTGCAAAATTTGCTACAGCTTCCTAAATCCTCGATTTTCATCTGGCTAAATGGACGGAGCTATAAATTTGGAGCTGTATATACTACCAAATTGAAAAGACACTTCTCTTTTTTGAATGGAAATCTGTTAATATTCAGCATCATTGAGAGCTGATAATTAAATAACTTAAATAGTACGCTTGATAACAATCAAGTTAGTGTTATTTAAGCGGTTGAACACGGCTAGGTTATTGATTCTATAGTGTATGTTTGACTCTAAGAGAACAATAAATACTATAAAATTATTGTTTGAATGGAATTTGCTTAATGCAAAGGAGGCGCAATGGTAATCGCGAAAAACACATCTGATATAAAAGCAGACCTTTTTATTAGTTCATCACTTGAAATGATGCGCAAGAAGCTTCTTGACTTATCCGCTAGAAATCGCCTTCTAAATTTCCCAATTACGAACAAAACCTCTGCCCTGCGAATCGTCGACGAGTTACCCGACCAGCTTTCCAATGCTTTATGTTCTGATTTTACTATGGAGTTTGGACCCGTCGACGAACCGACCCGTGAACAGTTAATTGAGCATGGATATATACAAGTCGGAAAAGATAAAAAAGATGTGCAGTTAAAGCCTTTTCCCACTGCAATGGAGTGGGCCAAAGTACTAGGGATTAATACTTCTTATACTTTACCTGGCGGTGATCTGGGAGATGAATCTCCAGCAGTTAATAAGCAACTATTAGAAAAAGCCAGTGAATTTATCACTGAGTATGCATTAGCGCATAACGATAAACTAACGGGTATCCGCTCTCATTATGCTGAATATGGAGTTGATCTAGCACTATTAACCGCCGCTTGTCACCAAGCTGGATACAAAGACCTTGGGGATTTTGAACGCCAAATCAAATCGGGTAATGGTGTTCAAATTGCCCAAGTACATTCGAAGCATACTGATAATAAGATCCAAGTATTGCTATTCCCTGGTGAATTAGAGGCCAGACTAAGAGCCATTTATAATAAAGCCCAGACTGCGTTAGAAGAAAGTGGCGCGAATATCTTGTATCTCGCTCTAGGCTTCCTGGAGTGGTATGAAGCCGATATTTCAGATAAAGCTCGCCTTGCGCCCTTGTTTAGCATTCCCGTCCGTCTTGAGCGCGGTAAGTTAGATCCCAAAGATGGCCTATATAAATATCAGCTGGTTTATACCGGCGAAGATATTCTGCCTAACCTTTCTTTGAAGGCAAAGCTACAAACTGACTTTGCGTTGGCTCTGCCTGATTTCGAAGACGATCAAACTCCCGATGATTACTTTTCAGCAGTTAACAAGCTTATCAAAAAGAATAAGCCTAACTGGTCCCTACATCGTTTTGGATGCTTGGGATTGTTGAACTTTGGCAAAATGATGATGTATCTGGATCTAGACCCTGAGCGATGGCCACAGGGAGATAGAAACATCACTTCCCATAACGTAATTCGTCGTTTCTTTGTTAGCCAAAAAGGGGAGTCAGTCCCAGCTGGTGGGGATAGTTCTGGTGAACATGATATTGATGCTTACACTGATATTCATAATAAAGTGCCGCTTATTGATGATGCCGATAGTTCCCAGCACAGTGCTTTAATTGACGCTATTCAGGGCCGTGATTTAGTGATTGAAGGTCCCCCAGGCAGTGGTAAGTCTCAGACGATTACTAACCTAATCGCAGCAGCTTTAATGAATGGTCAAAAGGTACTGTTTGTTGCTGAAAAGATGGCGGCGCTAGAAGTGGTTAAAAGCCGTCTCGATAGGGCTGGCCTTGGTGAGTTTTGTTTAGAGCTGCATAGCCATAAAACACATAAGCGTAAAGTGCTGGACGATATTCAGGCGCGTGTGACTTTAAATGCAACGATGCCGAGTCAGATGGAAATCAATGCGCAAATTTTGCGTTACGAAGAGCTCAAGCAGCAACTGAACGAGTATGCCGCTTTAATCAATAAAGAGTGGGAGCAGACGGGCAAAAGTATCCACCAAATTTTGAGTGCTGCGACCCGTTATCGAAGCAAACTTGAGATAGATGCAACTTCACTTCATCTCAAAGATGTTAGTGGTCAATCTCTGAATAAAGTGAAGCAGTTACGTTTACAAGATCAGGTTGCGACATTCCAGCAGATATACCGTGAAATTCGGGAGCAACTTGGGCATGAAGTTGAAATCTACCAACACCCTTGGAGTGGTGTCAGAAATACTGAGATTCAGATATTTGATAGTGATCGTATTGTCGAATGTTTAGTTCAGTGGCAACAGTCACTTGAGATTTTTGCTCAAGAGTACCAGCTATTTATTAGTGATTGGAATATTGATGTTGATGGTATGGACTCTCTTAAACTGATAAATACGGTATTACAGGACCTTAATTCTTTAAAGCCTCTCGCTGGTGGAGAGGTATTTGAAGCTCTACGTTCTTTTGAAGCTGAAGGTGCTATCGAGAGTGTAAGAAGTTATCTTTCGGTTTTTGAGGACTTACAAAAACATTATCAGCAATTAAGCGAGAAGATTCATCCTGACAAACTCAATTCAATTGAACACATCCAACCGCAGGATATGCCTAAAACGGGATTAGATACTTTCGTTATTCCAAATGGGATAACGATTCGCGACCTAGTGAAGTGGTACGAGTCGTTAAATAAGGCCTCACTTACACTTGGTATGCTGACTAATGAGTTAAGTGACTTTAAGCAAGCTCTCCCTTCGGCGATTTCTAATGCAATGGATGATAGTCGTAATGGCTTGCAATTTACGGCTCAGTTACTTCAGGTTATTGCTGGTTTACCGACAGAATTAATACCTCTTCGTGATTCGGTATTTGATGACGATGTTGTTGATACCACGTTAAAAACGCTATCTAAACAATGTGCCGTACTTAGGCCTTTAAAAGAAAGCCTTTCTAAAACCTTTTTACTGGAACAATTACCCACAGCCGAAGAGCTCAGTCAGGCCGTTTTGGTGTTACAACAGGGTGGAATACTGTCTTGGTTTAACAGCAATTGGCGACAAGCACGCACATTACTCAAGTCAGTCATTAATCCAGCCATTAAATTCGCTAAAGCCAAGAATCAATTTGACGAGTTAGTTAAATATCGCTCCGAGCTGAAACAATTTGATGCATGCGATCATGCTCGTTCGTTAGGCAATGCTTTTAGAGGTATTGAGACTGACTATGAACAGCTAACCGCCTTACGTCAGTGGTATATCAGAGTAAGAGAAACCTACGGTGTAGGTTTTGGTCCCAAAGTCGCTATTGGTACGAGCGTTTTAGGGTTGGATTCAACATTAATTAAGGGTGTCCACCAGCTAGAAAAGCAAAAGCTTTCATCGGTATTGCTTGAAACAATATCTATGATCGATAGTTTATTACAGCGTCTACCCAAAAAATCTGTAAATCTAAATCAGCAGCAACAACTTGTATGGGTTGGTGAAGGTTCTTTGCTGGATAGTCTCAGTCTGGAAGTGAGGCAAGCTTTAGAACAACTGCAAAGCTGGTACTTGAGTGATGACACTTTGCTCAGTGAAGCAGGAAAATTAGTTAATGCTATTAAGCAAATGCAGCAATGGCATCAAGAGTTAGCTGACAAGCGGCCCCTATTAGAACCATTTGCAGATAAGACTATGCCATTGTCTTTTGGGGTGCATAAAGATAATAGTTCGTCTATTGGTGTTATCAGCTCCACCTTAGATTTAGCTGAGCATCTTTTAAAGCAAGTGAGCAGTACTTCTTTTGCTGCTTGTGTAAGGCAGCTTGAGAATGCACAAAATTATGAAGAATTGCTTGGAGAAGGAGCAAGACTTAAGGAACTAAGAAACAATCAGGCTGACAAATTGTCGGTGTTTGAGTCTGAAACCGAGCTAGATGTCGAGATGTGGTTTAGACCTGTTGATGATTCACTTAAAGGATTGATCATTCGTAATCAGCGCGCAATTTCGCAGCCTCGATGGTTGAATGGTTGGGTTAATTTCACTCGTAATCGAATGCAGATGCATGAGCTTGGATTAGAGCGGATCTGGGAAGCGGTATTTAATGGTGCTTTGGATATCGAGCAAGCTGATTTGGCCTTGGATTTGGCGTTGAATGATCAGTTGTCGAGGGAGATTATCAATCAACATCCAGATTTGGCTAGAGTTTCAGGTACGCAACGTAACGCGATCCAAACCAAATTTAAAATCTACGATAAAAAGCTATTCAAGCTACAACGAGAACGTATTGCAGCCAAAATTGCATCTCGCTCAGTGCCTGAAGGTAACTCCGGTGGCCGTAAAAGTGAATATACCGACTTTGCTCTGATAAGAAATGAGTTGGGTAAGAAGACTAAGCATATCCCAATTCGGCAATTGGTTAACCGTGCAGGAGAAGCACTGTTAGCGTTGAAACCTTGTTTTATGATGGGGCCAATGTCTGCTGCTCATTACCTTGCACCTGGCAGATTAGAGTTTGACTTAGTAGTGATGGATGAAGCTTCGCAGGTCAAACCCGAAGATGCGCTTGGTGTGATTGCTAGAGGCAAGCAAATTGTTGTAGTGGGTGACCCCAAACAGTTACCGCCCACGAGCTTTTTCGATCGTTCAATTGAAAGTGATGATGACGAGGAAGTTGCAGCATTAGGGGATACCGACAGTATTCTAGATGCTTCACTGCCCCTATTTCCGATGCGTCGTTTACGTTGGCATTATCGCTCTCAACATGAAAAGTTAATCGCTTATTCTAACCGTCATTTCTACAACAGCGATTTGGTTATTTTCCCCTCTCCAAATGCGGATTCCCCCGACTACGGTATCAAATTTAGCTATGTGGCTGGTGGACGGTTTACGAATCAACACAATATCGAAGAGGCAAATGTTGTTGCGCGGGCAGTAGTAAAGCACGCACAAACTCGTCCTGAAGAATCAATTGGCATCGTAGCGATGAGTTCTAAACAGCGGGACCAAATTGAACGTGCTTTGGATGAGCTTTGCCGCTCAGATGCTTCAGCAGAAGCGGCAATTAGTAAGCTTCGTGTCCATGATGAGCCTCTGTTTATCAAAAACTTAGAAAACGTGCAGGGGGATGAACGTGATGTCATTTATATCTCTTTCACATATGGCCCTGCCGAGGTCGGAGGTAAAGTTTATCAACGCTTTGGACCGATAAACTCGGATGTGGGCTGGAGACGATTAAACGTACTGTTTACTCGCTCCAAAAAGCGGATGCATGTGTTTAGCTCTATGCGTGCTGAAGATGTGCTAACGAGTGAGACTAGTAAGCGAGGTGTTATCGCGCTTAAAGGTTTCCTGCAATTTGCTGAAAAAGGCATGTTGGATTCAATTTCGACTTCTACAGGGAAAGGGCCGGATAGTGATTTTGAAATTGCGGTAATTGAAGCTTTAACAAAAGAAGGATTTGAATGTGAGCCTCAGGTGGGGGTTGCAGGATTTTTTATTGATATAGCTGTTAAGGACCCTGGTAGTCCTGGACGCTATTTAATGGGGATTGAATGTGATGGAGCCGCTTATCATTCGGCGAAGTCTGCTCGGGATCGCGACAGATTAAGACAGGAAGTATTGGAGCGTTTAGGCTGGAAGATCAACCGTATTTGGTCAACTGATTGGTTTGGCAACCCAGAAGAGGTGTTAGCACCAATTATTCGAGAACTTCATGAACTGAAGTCAGCAATAAAAGTGACTGTGCCGAATTTGGATGTTGATGAAACAGAAGAAACCGTAGTTCAACCTGCAGTTGCATCAGTAGTCTTGAATCAACCTGCAGCAGAGTTGAGTTTAAAGGAAAAACTAAGACATTTTGCGCAGCATGTTATCGAGTTGGGCAGTCCTCATACAGAGGATGATTGCCGATTGCTGCGACCTGCAATGATTGAAGCGCTTTTGGAACATCAGCCTTTATCTCGTTCTGAATTTGTCGAGCGGATTCCACAATATTTAAGACAGTCAACTGATTCGTCGGAGGCGCAAAGGTACCTTGACCATGTTCTAGCATTAATAGATGGTTCAGATTCAGTACCCAGTACTATAACTGTTTAATGAAATTATGAATCCGTCATTCCGCACCTAATTTTCGATTTAAAAAACTTGACGGCGATCGGTCATTCTGATCTATTACTCTCTTTTGCAGGTAATTCATCATGGCCGCTCCCGCTATCTCTATCCGTAACCTCGACC
>NZ_LGYY01000177.1:0-54690 GCF_001308045.1 Shewanella sp. Sh95 | reverse complement strand
TAGGATATTGGCTTCGCGCATCTTGTTGTCCAAGTGTAGTTTTTAGCGAAACCATTTGATCATGCAACAAGATGCGCTTCCACCCTAATTTGATGATTTATTTGTAAATCATCAGGGGATTCTTCAGTGCTGGACGTTCACGCTCACCGTTATTCATATTTTGGAATACGGCGTCGCGCATGAGCAGATATTCTTGACCGTTGAGTAAGGCCCCTTCACTGGTATCTAAACCATGGGCTAAACCACGAGTCCAATAAGCATCGTCAACTTGTACACCAGTTTCAGCGTAATAGGGTAAGGATGCCCCAGGTGAAACCACTTGATCGTTATAGTTGGTGCGGATGTAAGAGACGTTAACTAATGCGCCCACTTCACCAATACTGGTATCCCAGCGGTCGCTAATTAAGGCACTGAAATTAGGATCGATAGTGTCAGGCTGATCAGAGTAAATCCCTTTGGCTGCTACCGAAATTTTTTCTTCTTGGAAATCAAAAGGTCTATGGGTACGAATGTCAATTTGACCTGCGATACCGCTGGCGACTTGAGAAGAAGAACGGGTTTTAAAGACTTCAACACTGCCAAGCAGTGCGGCGGGAATATCGGCGATAGCAACTGAGCGGCCTGTTGCGGTGAAGATTTGACGGCCGTTCACTGTGGTCGTCACATCCGTTAAACCACGAATACTGACAACATTCGCCTCACCAGACGCGCGGTCAGTCACTTGAACACCGGTTACCCGTTGTAAGGCTTCAACCACGTTATTATCTGGGAATTTGCCAATATCTTCGGCAACGATGGCATCGACAACTTGAATGTTTTGGCGTTTAAGTTCTACCGCTTTATTTAAACTACCGCGGATCCCCTGAACCTGAATGATCTCCATCTCTTCGTTATTTTGCGCTTTACCGCCAGAAGAGGGCTGTGCCGTTTCTTCCGCCTGAGGCGATTGAGTCGCTTCAGCTTCTGCCGCATACGTCGCTTGACTAGCAAGAGCAAGCAGAATAGCACTTGCCAAATAAGTCTGTTTAAACATCTAGTTAATCTCCGGTAGTTTTATTATTTGACCCGGTAGCCTAAGACACCATCTGACGTCCCGGTCTTTTTTATTCCACTTCAGAGTCACGGACATCCCCACAGTGTCCCTGAAAATTTAGAATTTTGTTGCCTATTTTGTAGCGTATAGTGCGCCGCATTAAGTCAATTACGCTCCAACGGGCGAGGTTAAGAATTTATCATAACTGTTAAAATCATATTGTATGACTATATTGCATGTCAACTCACTGTTTGACGCAATAGGAAAGCAAGATCACATTTCGTTAAAATGCGGAAAAAGGGATGAATTACGGTTATCTATATGAAATAAAATGAATTAATTTAAAATAATGATGGTTTGATGGTGAAAACACGACCTGAGTTGAATAGGCACAACAGACCCAGCAAGCTGACCTTAACGTCAAATGTTTTGCAAAATCTCACAAATCTCTGTCACAAGATATTTACTTCTATCCCCAGAATGCTAATGTAATTTTAGTGTTACAGTAGTATTGTATTACTTTTGGATTTGGTACATTGATAAACGCTAACCTAATTATCAAACACAACAATAAAAGGAACGACGCTCATGGTGCTTAAACGCTCATTCGTGTCAGCAAGCTTGATCATGGCACTAGCCTCCTGTGGTGGGGACGACAGCAGCTACAGTGCAGACGACACAAATACCTTTACACTTCCCCCTCCTATGACATCGGCAGATCCGACAGTGGCAGGTGAGGTGAGCTACAAAAACGCAGTAGTTCATGATCCTTCCATCATTAAAGATACCGATGGCACTTATTATGTTTTCGGCTCCCATTTGGCAGTGGCCAGTTCTACGGATTTAATGAACTGGACACAAATTGCCTCAGATGGTGTACCCGAGAGCAGCCTGTTCAATACCTATGCGTCAGAAATCGCGGAAGGCACCGCATGGACGGGTGGCTTTGTTGGTTCGTGGGCACCGGATGTGATAAAGCTTGCCGACGGTAAGTACCATTTCTATTACGACTTCTGTGGCGGCCCCGATAAGATTGATTGCGTATCGCGCTCCTATTTGGGGATGGCCACCTCGGACAATATTCTCGGTCCCTATGTTAACCAAGGCTTGATCTTAAAGTCTGGACAGGTTGGAGCCGAAAACCCCGGTGCCAATGGTCAAAACTACAATGGTTTTGTCGACCCTAACGCTATCGATCCAGCCGTGTTTTACGATAAAGATGGCGGTCTATGGATGACCTATGGTTCCTATTCCGGCGGGATCTGGGTGATGCAGTTAGATCCAGCAACGGGTAAACCGTTAGCGGATCAGGGCTATGGCACTAAGATCATGGGCGGCAATTACAGTGCGATTGAAGGGTCTTATGTTATCTATAGCCCTGAATCCGAATACTATTATATGTTTACCTCCTTTGGTGGCTTCGCCCAAAAAGACGGTTACAACATTCGTATCTCTCGCTCTAAAAATCCTAACGGTCCCTATGTGGATGCTGCGGGTCTGGACATGATTGGCGCAACAGCCGCAGGCAATATCGCCGATTATGGCGTCAAACTGATGGGCGGTTTCCAATTTGTTGCCCACCCGGGCGATGTGGGTCATGATCACGGTTACCTGTCACCCGGCCACAACTCCGCTTTTTATGATGCACAAACGGGCAAATACTTCTTAGTATTCCATACGCGCTTCCCCGATACCGGCGAAGGTCACAGCGTGCGCGTGCATGAGCTATTTCTCAACAGCGATGGTTGGTTAGTTGCCTCACCACAGCGTTATGCACCGATCAACGGCGATAACATTGTCGATGAAATCGATGTCACTGGTGATTATCAATTCATTAATCACGCAAAAGATATCAATACGGCGGCGCACACCTCCCTGCACATTAAGTTATCCCGTACTTGGACCAATAAAGGCAATGTATCTGGCGATGTGACTGGTACTTACCAGCAGGGCGATGACAACCAAATCACCTTAATGCTAGACAATTTAGGCACTTTTGAAGGAGTACTCGCTTGGCAATGGGATCCTGAGCAAAACAAACTCATGCCGACATTTAGCGCCATTTCTAATGATGGGGTAAGTATTTGGGGCGTGAAGCTCACCGATAAAACCACTGAGGAAATTTTAACGGCATCGGCAAACGGCATTAGCCTGCCGACCGAAGCTACCGAAGGTAAAATCGCCTTACCGACACAAGGTACCCGTGGATCAACTATCGAGTGGCAATCGAGCGACGAGTCAGTGATCAGAACCGATGGCACCATTATCCGACCCAACGTTGGCGAGGGCGATAAGGTCGTCACCTTAACCGCGACAATTATGGTCAATGGAAAGAAGGTGACTAAAACCTTCCAAATTACCGTATTTGCCCATAAAACCTATAACCGTATTGCCCACTACAGCTTCGAGAATAACCTCAAGGACTCCTTGGGCTTATTTGGTGATGGCCAACCCACTGGCGATAGGATCTTCAAAGCGGGCGATGCCATTGGCTACGCCACAGGCTTTGAAGGACAAGCCCTGTCACTCGATGGTACCCACGGGGTGTTACTACCATCGGGCATTATCTCCAGCTACGAGTACACAGTGTCTTTTTGGGCAAGTCCTGCGGTTATTACAGGGTTTACCACGGCATTCTTCGGCGCAGTTAACGAGCAAACCGCTGAAGATGGTAGCAAGTTCTCCAATACTTGGGTCAGCATGCTGCCACAGGGTTGGGACGGTAATACCATGTTCTGGAGTCACAATATTGATACCAGCGGCAGTGCCGCGGTTGAAAGTTGGTTTGATGGTGTAACCGGCGAGCGCATCGCTGAAAACACGTGGTCGCATCTGGCGTTCTCCGTCAATAAAGGGCTAGTTAAAGTCTTTATCAACGGGGTTGAGCGCTTTAGCCGCGGTAACCTTGCGAACTACTTTACGGGCGCACAGGGCGTTTTCGGTCTTGGCGTTAACTACTGGGATCTGCCATACAACGGCCTCATTGATGAACTCAAAATCTATGAAGCGGCATTAACGGCTGAAGAAGTCAAAGCCCTCGATATCGACAAGTTAGCCGACAGTGAACTCTTGTCCTCAGCAACGGCCATTCTGGAGCTAGGCGACTTATCGGCGGTGCGTAAAAATATCGAACTGCCAGTAACGGGTCCTTATGCTGCGGCGATTTCTTGGGTATCTTCAGATCCAACGACTATTGATACCCATGGAAGCGTAACGCAACCTGCACGTGGTGAAGAAGACAAGGTGGTCACCTTAACGGCCACCTTAAAACTGGGTAATGCGACTCAAACCAAAGTCTTCACCGCAACCGTAAAAGCTAAGAATCCACCAACACCTGTAGCGGTTTACAGTTTCGAAGATAATCTTAACGACAGTACCGCTAACTTCGGTGCGGGCACTTTAGTGGGTAACCTGATTGGTGTCGAAGGCGGTAAAATCAGCTATATGGACGGCGCGGTAGGTAAGGCGGCGGTCTTTGATGGTGCCTCTGGTATTGTATTGCCGAATAACCTTATCAAAGACTACACCTACTCAGTGTCGATGTGGCTCAATCCTGAGCAGCTGAATAAGTACACTACAGCCTTGTTTGGTTATGCGACCGATTCTAGCTGGACCAGCGTCTTACCTGGCGGTCAAAATGATTATGAGCGCATGGTGTTATGGTCAGGCACAGCATGGTACGACGGTAGAACCGGTTTTGTGATGCCAAAATCCCAATGGACGCACCTTGCGTACACAGTGAATGGCGGCGATGTGAAGGTTTATATCAATGGTGAATTGAAGTTTACCGGCGCTAACTTCCCGGACGTATTCTCAGTACCGACCACTAAGTTTGCGGTCGGGGTCAACTTCTGGGATACGCCTTTCAAAGGGGCAATCGATGAAATCAAGTTCTATGACGAAGCGATTACTGAACAAGATGTGGCTGATTTATTTGGCGAATCTAATCAATAACTGATCAGTTAAGCCAGATCGCTTGACGATCCCATTCAAAAGCTCAAAATCCGATGACCATTCGTCATCGGATTTTTTTATGCAACTCACTACCGCGTTTGCACTGGCCGGAACCATTCCGAAAAGGATTGATAGTTTAATCGCAGAAACAGAGCAGCATAAACTACCGATACAACGAGAATTAAGGGTTTATCCTCGATGTGTCATAGCGAAACCAAGGAAATACCCAGTCAAAAGAAAAGGCCTGTCAGCTCTTAACTGATTGGCATTACTCTCAATGGTGCTTTAAATCAATGTCTTAAGATATTTAAACCTTGGCGATTATGAAGGTCATTTATCGACTATTATCGCGATAAGCCGGTAGCTAAAAGAACCACAAGCTATATTCACGTTTTACCCTTGCTTCATCCCATAAGTTGTTTAAGATTAAGCCTTTCTTGATTACAGAGTTTATTTCTGAGTAACGCAATGCAAACGGTCACGGTTGGCGAGCTGTTGATGACGCTCCCAGTAGGAAACCTCCTTGGAGAAGGCGTATTATGGGATGAATTACACCAATCCATTTGGTGGACTGACATTCTCTCCTCTGTGATTTATCGTTTTACTCTCGCCACCCGCACACTAGATACTTTCTCCATGCCGCACCGCGTCGGCTCCTTTGGCCTCACGGCAAAGCCTACAACACTGATCGTCGCATTCGATATCGGTATTGCGACTTATAATATTGAAGATCAAAGCCTGACATGGTTGGCGCAGCCAGAATCTCATTTTGCCGGCAATCGCTTTAATGATGGTCGCATCGATAGGCAAGGGCGTTTTTGGGCGGGCACTATGGTTGAGCGACGCGATACTTTGCAACAAACGGCAGCCCTGTATTGTCTGGATGAGAATGGGCATTGCCACCAACGCCTCTCAAATCTCGAAATCTCCAACGGCCTATGCTGGAGCGTGGATGGGCGAACGCTCTACCATGCTGATTCGCCAAAACACCAAATCTATCAATATGATTTTGATATTGAGCAGGGGCTATTGAGTCGTAAGCGCCTCTTTGCGAGCACGAGCCATCACATTTTCCCTGATGGCGCCGATGTCGATGCGGCGGGTTATCTTTGGAATGCCCAGTGGGGCGGTGGCCAAGTGGTACGCTATCGTCCAGACGGTAAAGTCGGTCTTATCCTCAAATTGCCCGTTACAAACCCAACCAGCATCGCCTTTGGCGGCGCAAAATTAGATTTACTTATCGTGACCAGTGCTAAACACTCACTTGACGCATCGCAATTAGCTCAAGAGCCGCAAGCGGGGGATGTGTTTATCTATCAATTACAGGGTATTTATGGCGTAACCGCCCCACGTTTTTGCGGTTAGATCTAAGTAAACATCAGCGTTTTTAGCGCAAATTTTGTTATCAAATCCACTCACCAATCCCTTAGTCAAAAACGATTTACCGCGCTTTCAGGCAAAATCGCCGCTTATCGCCCCAATCATTTACCTTAAATTGTGATCTTGCTCAAAAAGCGGCTAATCGGTATTTTCACTCATAATTTGAGCAACTAACGCCATCTTTGTGACGCGCATCAACAATAAGATTTACGGCTATCAGAAATTGGTACAAAGTGGACAAAATGACTAATCAAAATGTCCATATCAATAAAATAGTTAAATCCTGAGAAATAACATTATTTAAAAATATTAATTCAACAATCACAATAAAACTTACATATATCAGGATATTATTCCATTGAAAGCTTAATGTGATTTCGATCACCTGTCGGAAATTGTCATTATTAGTCACTTTTTTATACTCGCACCTTGAGTAGGGTTAAGTTCTCTACTCAAGCATGCAGCGTATTCGCTGCAACTTGTGAGCACATAAAAGAGAGTGTGTGAAATGACAATGAATAGACGACAGTTTTTTAAACTCTGTGCTGTGGGAGCCGCGACTTCTGCTATTTCTGCACTGGGGTTGATGTCCGAAAAGGCATTTGCATCCGTCAGAGGTTTTAAATTGCTACGCGCAAAAGAGACGCGTAACAATTGTTGCTACTGCTCTGTGGGTTGTGGTTTGTTGATGTACAGCCAGAGCAGTAATGGGAAAAATGCGGAGCAGAGCATTTTTCATATCGAGGGCGATGCCGATAATCCAATTAACCGTGGAGCTCTGTGTCCTAAGGGCGCTGGCTTGGTTGACTATGTGAATAGCCCGCACCGTTTAAAATATCCTGAAGTGCGTTTACCTGGTTCGGATAAATGGCAGCGCATTAGCTGGGATGAGGCCTTTAAGCGTATCGCAAGACTTATCAAAGACGAGCGTGATGCCAATCTGGTTGAAAAAAATGCCCAGGGTCAAACCGTTAACCGCTTAGTCAGTCTAGGCATGATGACTTCATCGGCCCAAGCAAACGAAGGCTGCTACATTACCCATAAATTTGGCCGTGCCATTGGCATGTTAGGCATAGATAACATCGCCCGCGTTTGTCACGCTCCGACACCTGCTGCGATGGCGCCCACCTTTGGCCGCGGCGCTATGACTAACCACTGGGCAGATATGAAAAATACCGATCTGGCCATTGTGATGGGCGGTAACGCTGCTGAAGCGCATCCCGTCGGTTTTGGTTGGGTGACAGAAGCGATGGAGCACAACAATGCCAAGTTGATTGTGGTCGATCCGCGCTTTAACCGCAGTGCTGCCGTCGCCGATTTATATGCGCCTATTCGTTCGGGCACCGATATTGCCTTCCTACTCGGCATGATCCGCTACCTGCTCGAAACCCAGCAAATCAACCTTAACTATGTCAAAGCCTATACCAATGCCTCGTTTATCGTGCGGGAAGACTTTGAATTTAATGAAGGTTTATTCAGTGGCTACGATGAAGCTAACCATAAATACGACCAATCTACTTGGTTCTATGAGTTAGATGAAGAGGGCTACGCTAAGGTCGACCCTAGCTTAAGTCATCCTCGTTGCGTGATTAACCTGCTGAAAAAACACGTTGATCGCTACGATCCCGACACAGTTTCCAGTATCACTGGGACGCCTAAAGAAACCTATCTTGAAGTGTGTCAGCAAATTGGGGCAACCCATATTGACCATAAAGCCGCCACCTTCCTGTATGCCCTCGGTTGGACACAGCACAGCGTCGGCGCGCAAAACATCCGCACCATGGCGATGATCCAATTGCTGCTTGGCAATATGGGGATCATGGGCGGCGGCGTGAATGCACTGCGTGGTCACTCAAACGTTCAAGGCGCAACGGACTTAGGGTTATTGTGCCAAGCCTTACCGGGTTACCTTAAATTACCTCAAGATAAAGATGTTGATTTACAAAACTATTTAACCCATTACACCCCAAAAGCCTTAAGACCAAACCAAACCAACTATTGGCACAATTACCCAGCCTTTACCGTGTCGTTGTTAAAAGCCTTCTTCGGTGAACATGCGACGGCAGAGAATGATTATGGCTATGACTGGCTGCCAAAGTGGGACCAACAGTACGATATCAACAAGCAAATCGACATGATGGTTCACGGTGAGGTCAATGGCTACTTTATCCAAGGCATCAACGCGCTTAACTCTCAGCCCGATAAACAAAAAGTGTCTAAGGGCTTATCGAATCTGAAGTTCTTAGTTGTGCTGGATGCACTTGCAAACGAAACCTCCACTTTCTGGCGCAATGCAGGTCAGTTTAACGATGTGGATACCGCCAGTATTCAAACTGAAGTCTTCCGCTTACCCACGACCTGTTTTGCTGAGGAAAGTGGTTCAATTGCCAACTCAAGCCGCTGGTTACAATGGCACTTTAAGGGCGCAAATCCACCCGGCGAAGCGTTGTCTGATCCTGAAATTCTTTCTGGCATCATGCTGGAATTAAAACGTTTATACCGTGAAGAGGGTGGTCGTTTACCTGCGCCAATTGAAGCCATTAAATGGGACTATGCGATCGAACATGAACCTAGTTCAGAGGAAATCGCGCGGGAGATGAATGGTTATGATCTCACTACCGGTAAGTTACTCAATGGTTTCTCCGAGTTAAAAGCCGATGGATCAACCTCATGTGGTGTTTGGGTTTACTCAGGCATGTGGACCGAAGCGGGCAACTTGATGGCGCGTCGCGATAATAGCGATCCATCAGGCAAAGGCATTACCCCAAATTGGTCATTCGCTTGGCCAGCAAACCGGCGCATCTTGTACAACCGCGCCTCCTGCGACGTGCAAGGTAAGCCGCGCGATCCAAGCCGTGTACTGCTCGAGTATAAAGACAACAAGTGGCAGGGCATTGATGTGCCAGACTTTAATGCCAAATTGAATGCCGAAGAATCGGCCCATCCTTTCATCATGCAAGCCGATGGCGTTGGCCACTTATTTGCGCTGCGTGACTTAAAAGATGGCCCATTCCCAGAGCATTACGAGCCGTTTGAATCACCACTGGCGAGTAACCCGCTACATCCTAAGGTCACCAATAACCCGGTGGCGCGGATGTTCAAAGGCTTACGTGAAAGCTTTGGTACCAATGAAGAATTCCCCTATGTTGGCACCACTTACTCAATGACGGAGCACTTCAACAACTGGACCACACATTGTCACCTTGCTGCGATTACCCAGCCACAGCACTTTATCGAAATCGATGAAACCTTGGCGGCGGAAAAGGGCATCAATAACGGTGATTGGGTCAAGGTGAGCTCTAAGCGCTCGCATATTGTCACTAAGGCCTATGTCACTAAACGGCTCCAACCCATGATGGTTCAGGGCAAAAAAGTCCATACCATTGGTATTCCACGCCATGGCAGCTACGAGGCCTTGACGCAGAAGAGTTATATCGTTAACGAACTGACTTCATCTGTGGGCGATGCCAATACCCAAACCCCTGAATACAAAGCATTCCTTGTGAATATTGCCAAAGCGGAGGGCTTCTAATTATGGCTTCTCAAGATATTATCCGCATCTCAGGCACCACGGACATCACCCCAGCGTCTCAAGCACGCATTGGAGCGGTCCAGCAGGTGACTAAGCTGTTTGATGCGACGAAATGTACCGGCTGTAAGGCCTGTCAGGTTGCCTGCTCCGAATGGAATGACCTTCGTGAAGATGTCGGTACTTTCCAAGGCAGTTACCAGAACCCGATGACACTGTCACCGGAAAGCTGGAACATAATGCAGTATCACGAAGTGATGGATAACAATAAGTTGCGTTGGCAATTTACCCACACTGCCTGTATGCACTGCGCCGATCCAGCCTGTTTAAAAGCCTGTTCAACCAGCGGAGCGATTGTGCAACATGCCAATGGCACAGTGGATTTTGACTCGAACAAATGTATTGGCTGCGGCTATTGCGCCAGTGCCTGTCCTTTCAATGTGCCTAAGATCAGCGCCAAAGATAACAAAGCCTATAAGTGCACTCTGTGCTCAGATAGGCTCGCCGTTGGCCTCGAGCCTTCCTGCGTTAAAACCTGCACCGTGGGAGCACTGCGCTTTGGTACCCGCGAAGACATGTTGTTCTATGCCGAAAAACGCGTCGAGCAGTTAAAGGAACGTGGCTTCAGCAAGGCGGGACTTTATAACCCAGAGGGCGTTGGCGGAACGCATATGATGATGATCCTCCACGACATCACGCAACCCGAAAGCTATGGCATGCCCAAGGATCCGCAAATCCCTGCGGCAACCGAATGGCGTCAAGATTGGCTCAAACCGTTGGGCACCGCAGGCTTGCTCGCAACGGCGGCGTTCGCCCTGATGCACCGCATTGCGGTAGGGCGCAACATCGTCGAGGAAGATCAGCCTGGTTATATTGATGCCGGCGTCAAAGAGGAGGAAAAACTATGAGTCATAAAGAAATGATCGTGCGCCATAAGCTCGTTGATCGTCTGTGTCACTGGACCATAGTCTTTGTTGGCCTAGTGACCTTTCTAACGGGGTTCTCGTTTTTTTATCCCTCGTTCCAGTGGCTCAGTGGCATTGTTGGCACACCACAACTGGCAAAAGTGATGCATCCATTCTTTGGAATTGCCATGTGTCTGCTGCTGGCGGTGATGTTAATCCGCTACTACCAGCACAATAAGTGGAATAAATACGATTTGCCCTGGATGAAAGCCGTGGTGTGGGTATTACTGCAAAAAGAAGAGAACATTCCACCCGTGGGCCACTACAACCCAGGTCAGAAAATGTTATTCCGCGCCTTTGTGGTTTTTGTACTGGCGTTTCTGATCAGCGGCATCATGATGTGGCAACCTTATTTTGCCCCCATGTTCTCGGCAGAAGCCGTCAATTGGGCCACCTTAGTCCACTCGGCCTGCGGCATATTAATGCTGTTATCCCTAGTGGTACACGTATGGATGGCCTGCTGGATTGAAGGCTCTATCACTGGGATGCTCTACGGCAAAGTATCTAAGGCTTGGGCTCGTAAGCACCACCCAGCCATGTTAGAAGAACACGAGGAATAATAGCGATGAAGATGGCCAGCGATATCCCGTTAAGTTTTGTTGATAAATCTCCCTTAGCTTTGAAACCGCTAAAAGCAGCAGATCCTGAAAAAATTTATCAACATAGAGCACGTCGTTTAGCCCAATTAGCGCAGGATTCTCCGCTGGCGGATTATCTTAAGCTCTGCCAAATCCTAGTGTCTGCGCAGCAAAAACTGGCGGCAACGGATATGGGCCCAGCACCAATGATTGACGTTGAGGCGCCATATCCGTTGTCCCTAAGCCAAACTCAAACGGCTCAGGATTGGTTACAACCATTGCAAGCATTGCTGACAGAATTGCAATCCCAAGTGCCCGCACATTTAGTGCCTGTTCTCCAGGAGCTACTGGAGCAATCGCCAGTCCAATTGCTCCAGTGGAGCAATCAACTGAGACAAGGGCAGTTTAGTGCCGTACCCGCACAGTTTAGCTTATTTATTTGGGCGGGTTTGTCACTCTATTGGTCCCATTGGGCGCCCATGGTGATTGCGCGTATGGATACCAATAGGGTTAAGCAGTCCAGTTTATGCCCTGTATGCGGCAGTCATCCTGTCGCCAGCATGATTGTCGATAAACCCCGCGAAGGGCTGCGTTATCTGCATTGCAGTCTGTGCGAAACTGAGTGGCATTATGTGCGCGCCCATTGTACCTGCTGCGAACAATCCCGTGAGATGTCTATTTGGTCGTTTGAAGATCATAAGGCTGCCGTACGGATTGAGAGCTGCGAGGCGTGTAAAGGATATACTAAGATGTTGTTTATCAATCGTTTGCCATTGTTAGATGCGGCAGCGGATGATATCGCATCGATGGGATTGGATGCCGAGCTCAATACAAAGGGCTATGGTGCGACAACTGTCAATCCGCTATTGCTGGCCCATGAAGCTTAGAAAACGTAGTTAACAGGAGATGCGTTGATGGTTGCTGATAATTCTTTCCCTAATTCAGTTGTTACAGCCGATGTGACTCGATTTAGCACGGCAGGGAATGTTGAACAAACTGAATTACTCGCCAATGAGGTAAGAGTGGCGTTGGTGTATAACGGATTGGCGCACACAGTCATGATGGCAAGCCCACAGGACTTGGAAGTGTTTGCGATAGGTTTTACGCTTTCGGAAAGAATTGTCTCAACCATTAATGATATAAAAGATATTGAACTTGAATATGTTTCTAATGGCGTGATCATTAAGATAGAGATTAATCAACGCTGTTTCAATGAGTTAAAGGAGCATCGCCGTAGCATGGCGGGACGCACTGGCTGTGGTCTCTGTGGTGTTGCACAGCTTAAAGATGCTGTAAAACCAGTTCAAGTCGTCGGATCCGATATCAGATTCAACATTGCCCATCTCGACCCGATTTTAGTCCGAGTCAAACAACTACAACAGACTTTTGCTTTAACTGGTGCAACCCATGCTGCAATTGGTGTAAATGAAAACGGGGAGGTGATTTATCTATTTGAAGATATTGGCCGACATATCGCTTTAGATAAATTGATCGGGGCGATGTCTGTACGGTATGCAGCAAAACCCGCTGCGGTATTGTTAACCAGCCGCGCCAGTTTTGAAATGGTACAAAAGGCGGCAAGTGTCGGTATTCAAATTCTGTTTGCTATGTCAGCCGTGACGGCGTTGGCTACTGAGATTGCGGAGCAAAGCAATGTGACTTTAGTCGGTTTCTGCCGTGATGGTCGAGCAAATATTTATAATCATGGCTATCGACTTCAAGGAAGCCAACTGTCACAACCAGCTGTGGTCGGGCTTTAAGATTTGACCGTAGGCAAATGAAGAGATTGATTGGCAAAATCAAAAGTCGATCCAAGTAATAATAAACACCAACATCAGGATATAAAACGCGATGCTATGTGAATTCTTTAGCACTGTATGTGGAGTAATCTCTGCAAGCATTCACGTAGCAACGCGATATAAGCAATAGCATTTCTTCCTTAAACCAATAAATCCTCAATCAAGCAGAATCAGCAGAAGTGAAAGTACTTTAACGTAAATCCATAGAGAACTGTTTCTTTCCCCAAAACACAATTTAACATAATATACATTGTGCGCAGTTTTGTGTGAGAGGGATTTGGGATGCCGATAACATCCTAGTTAATACCTTGCAAATGGTCTAACGGCTTATTAAAGGCGCTTTCATGTCTTTCTATTTGTGTGGTGTGTAAATACTTCGATGTGGTGTCGATACTCTCGTGGCCTGCATCGGCTTGGACATGTGACAACGGTCTACGGTTAATATTAATGTCATGGGTAATCCCAGTATGTCTGATATTGTGTGCTGTGAGTTTTCTCATTTGTGCCGCGTCTTGGTGAAAGCCATCAGCTTGAGCATTATCCGCAGCAAGATTAATAATCGCTTGGATTTCTTCCCGGATTTGACGGATCCCAAGATTGGCATTCACTACACCCGCATCTCGGCCGCGACCAGCTGCTCTATGTCGAACAAATAACGGATGTGGTTCACTTTGATTTGGATAGTCAGTAAGACCTAAAAACTGTCGATATTTAACTAAGCCGTCCAGTAACGCCTTTGACATCGCCACGCTACGCTTTTTACCACCTTTACTCAGTGGAATATGAAAACTCCAAATGCCAGTCTGTGAATTTTGCCTAAATTGGCCCATTACCGGTGAATAGCCAACCCGTGCAGATACATCAGAGATGCGTAAATAGCAGGAATAAATCAATGAAATCAAGAATAAACTACGTTGATGCAATTCGGGGGACGTTTCAGCCAATCGAGTAACTGTGCTCATCACATAGGACCACTGTAGTTCTGTGAAAGCCAAGTTGTTTTCATCTTCCTCGCTTTGTCTTTGATACTGCTTGTTTTGGCCAAAGCGGCTATGATTCAACCAAATTTGCGCGGGGTTGCGCTCACAAAACTCCTCACTCATTAAGTAGCTATAAAACGAGGATAAAATAGCAATCTTGGTTTTTAATGCATTGTCACTAAGCACATAAGGTTGAACTTGCCCTAACAGTTTCTTGCCGACAAATGGCCGCCAAAGACTATTAGGAACCCGCTCATCACGCAGTTTATCGAGTTTAAACTGTGGCACGTTAAAGTAACCAATCAGCGCTAAGGGTGGCGCCAAACAATAATCCACATACCGACTCATATCCTTACGTAGCACCTGTGTGGGTGACATTTTGGCGACATCAAAGCACCAATGCAGGAATGTAGTGAGTTCACTCCGATAGGCTTTATAGTTGTTTTCACTGTGTTTTTGTTCAAACAACCAATCTGTTGCATGTTCCATTACTAAACCTGCATCAGGCACATCCGTTAGACTGACTTGGGTAATGTATTGATTCACCACACCGTTCCCATCTTGTATGAATTCAATTGAATCAAATAAAGGTAATACTGGAGGAAGCTGCATAATAACTTTTAAATTTAAGTGTTTAATGCATGATAATACTTAAATGCAAATGCCGATAACGTTATTTATCGGCATTAATGAGTCTTTCAATTTGCGGACAACTTGTTTGTGAACATTGCTGGCAGCCTATGCGTTTTTGGCAACAGATAAGGCAAAGTTGCCAGACTTTTCGTTTTGATTGACTATCTAGACATGAAAAATCCGCTGCACATAGACTTCCTTCACGAATGAGTTGCGCAAGTTTCTCCTCTGATATTGATAAATTGATCCTTTCTGCCATATATGCCATATAAATCCCTGCTGAGTTATCTATTTTGATAATACACAAATGATAATAGTTATCAATAACGAGCTGTTAAATTTGCGACCTTCCCCGCTGCAGAATTATTTTTACTGATTTGACAAGCTTCTACTACACTCTAACTGTGCGACATAAATTAAGTGATGAGGTCTCGGATGGTGATTGATCTTACAAAGAAAAAGCCGCTCTTTTCAGGGAAAAAAACCATAGAAACTTCTGCATTTTCTGCGCCATGGAAAATTCTTGTTGTTGATGATGAGCCTGATGTACACACGGTCACTAAACTTGCACTTTCTCGTTTTAAACTCGATGGTCGTGCCCTCTCCTTTATTAACGCTTATAGTGCTGAGCAAGCTAAAGAATTTCTTTTAAATGAACAAGATCTGGCAATTGCCTTTATTGATGTTGTTATGGAAACCGATCATGCTGGCTTGGAGTTAGTAAAGTGGATCCGTGAGGAACATAAAAACAAAACAATCCGCCTAATTTTGCGCACAGGACAACCAGGCCAAGCTCCTGAAGAAGATGTTATCGTCAACTACGATATCAATGACTATAAGGCAAAATCTGAACTCGATTCACGCAAGTTAATGACAAGTGTCTACTCGGCACTGCGTTCTTACCGCGACATTATGGAAATCGAACAAGCAAGGCGTGCGCAGCTGAATCATCGAAAAGGATTAGAGCGAGTGCTCGAGGCAACCTCAGGATTATTTGAACTCAGAACGCTCTATCGATTCGCTGATGGCTTGCTGACCCAAGTTGCAACCCTATTGAATCTCGATTCCGAAACACTGCTGCTAACCTGCAATGCCATGGATGCGATAAGCGGCCATATGGAATCTGCTGAGATTAAGATTTTGGCGGGGACGGGACAATTTGCCGAGAGTCCTGCGAACAAAGTGTTACCAATGCATATTGATAAGTTATTACGCACAGCTCTCGCACAAAAGCGTTGTTTATATGAAGATAACTGTTTCGTTGGCTATTTCCCAACGAAGAGCGGGCTTATCAACCTGCTTTATATGGATGGGATTGATAAAATCGACGATTTAGATAAAAAACTTATTGATATTTTTGCAATAAATGTGGGTATCGCCTTTGAGAACCTACTTCTAAATCAAGAGGTCGAAGATACCCAGTCTGAACTTATTCTACGTTTAGGGGATGTCGTTGAAAGCCGCTCAAAAGAGGCGGCAAACCACGTAAAACGTATGGCAGAATATTGTGCCAAACTGGCACTACTTGCTGGATTATCAGAGACCGAAGCTGAACTTTTACGCAGAGCATCGCCTATGCATGATATTGGTAAGATAGCGATCCCCGATGCTGTGTTGCTTAAGCCTGGTAAGTTAGACGATAAAGAATGGTCGGTTATGCGTCAGCACCCTACTATTGGCTACCAGATCCTCGCTAATTCCGAGCGGCCTATCCTAAAAGCCGCAGCGATTATAGCCTTGCAACATCATGAAAAGTATGATGGTTCAGGCTATCCAGCCAATTTAAGACAAGAACAAATTCACATTTTTGCCCGTATTGTTGCAATTGCAGATGTGTTCGATGCTCTTTCCCATGCACGTTGCTATAAAGCAGCTTGGCCACTGGAAGAGGTTATCGATGAAATGCGTAAAGGTGCAGGTAAACATTTTGATCCTGATTTACTCGAACTGTTTATCAATAACATCGATATTTTTGTACAGGTAAAGGAAAACTGGAAGGATCATGATGAATAGCCAAAAAAGCATTCATAATCAATCATCCACCTATGATAATCGGTCATATGAATAAGGAGCGGGAGTTAATATTGTTAACAAGCTCTTTATCCGGCGAACTGCATAAACTTAATACGGATTATCGGCAAGAAAGTCAAAAATAACGGCTTGCTCGACACCATTTCGACTAAAACTGATAAAACCACGCCACACCATATATCCACTGCTACAGGAACCGTAAATCAACTGCCCCTCATAGGTTGTTTTATCGAGTTGACGAATATTGACAGGGATAATGCCCATAAACATATCTCTACCTTCTAAACGGACCTGTAAATTATCAAGTACATCAGAAGATAATAGCTTCAATGTTAATGGTTTTTCACTTGGCGCACGATCAGGCGAAAGGCTGATGCTCAGCACTATATCCCCGACCTTTTTAATGCAATCTCCCTGAGTAAACACACAAAGAGTGGGATCTGTAGGCGGTATTTTTACCTGTTGCTCGGCTTTTTTATCACAAGCGCTAAGATTCAACGCAATTAACATGATGTAAAGCGGGAGACGTTTGCGATTAAGCACAAAAATTAACCTTGTGATGCAAGATGTTAACATTCTATGGCGTAGGTTGATCTAGATCAACTTTCCGTCCCCCTTCTTTGGTATCTTTTTTGACATGGCTCAAGTATCATTGCGAAACCTCATATTTGAGCACAAATGTGTAGGGTAACGCATTGACATGGCTTCATAACCCTTATAGGGACATGAGCTTTGTGTCATATATAACAGGTAAAGCTAGTCTTTACTAAAAGTAAAAGTAATAAGCAGTGGAAGCATTATGATGAACCATTCCCAGCCAACAGGCGCTGATTACAATTACACCATTGTCCGCCAATTCGCCTTAACCACAGTTTTGTGGGGTATTGTTGGTATGTCAGTCGGTGTTTTAATTGCGGCTCAGTTAATCTGGCCACATCTGAACTTCGATACGCCTTGGTTTACGTATAGTCGCTTGCGACCATTACACACCAATGCGGTAATTTTCGCGTTCGGAACATCAGCCCTCTTTGCAACATCCTATTATGTCGTACAACGCACCTGTCAAACCCGACTATTTGCACCTAAATTAGCTGCATTTACGTTTTGGGGATGGCAAGCCATCATTCTGTCAGCAGCCATCACTCTGCCAATGGGTTATACCAGCGGTAAAGAATATGCTGAATTAGAATGGCCAATCGATATCGCTATTACGATCGTTTGGGTATCCTATGCAATAGTGTTCTTCGGCACTATTATCAAACGAACAACATCGCATATTTACGTAGCGAACTGGTTCTTTGGTGCATTTATCATTACGGTTGCCGTGCTTCACATCGTGAACTCAATGGCCGTTCCTGTTAGCTTGTTTAAGTCATACTCTATGTACAGTGGCGCGGTCGATGCCATGGTGCAATGGTGGTATGGTCACAACGCGGTAGGCTTCCTGTTAACCGCAGGCTTCTTAGGTATGATGTACTACTTCGTTCCTAAGCAAGCGGGTCGTCCTGTTTACTCATATCGTCTGTCGATTGTGCACTTTTGGGCACTGATCGCACTGTACATTTGGGCAGGTCCTCACCACTTACACTACACTGCCCTGCCTGACTGGACTCAGTCTTTAGGTATGGTGATGTCACTGATCCTGTTCGCACCATCTTGGGGCGGTATGATCAACGGTATCATGACCTTATCTGGCGCATGGCACAAACTGCGTACTGACCCAGTATTGCGTTTCTTAGTGGTTTCTCTGTCTTTCTATGGTATGTCGACCTTCGAAGGTCCGATGATGGCCATCAAGACAGTTAACGCTTTATCTCATTACACAGATTGGACAGTAGGTCACGTTCACTCCGGCGCGCTAGGCTGGGTTGCAATGGTATCTATCGGTTCTCTGTATCACTTGATCCCAGTACTGTTCGGCCATGGCCGTATGTACAGCATCAAGTTAGTTAACGTGCATTTCTGGTTAGCGACAATCGGTACTGTTCTTTACATCGTGTCTATGTGGATTTCAGGTGTAATGCAGGGTCTGATGTGGCGTGCAGTTAACGCTGACGGTACTTTGACTTATAGCTTTGTTGAAAGTCTGGAAGCTTCTTATCCTTTCTACTTCGTACGTTTCCTCGGCGGTTGTTTCTTCTTAACCGGTATGCTGATCATGGCATACAACGTGATCCGTACTGTGAAAGCCTCTAAAGATTCATTGCCAGCACTGGCTGAAGCAAAAGCGGCTTAAGGAGCAAACTCGATGAAATTTAATCATGAGATAGTTGAAAAAAACATCGGTTTGTTAGCGATATTCACTGTTATCGCTATCAGCTTCGGTAGCTTGGTTGAAATCACGCCGCTGATTTTCCAAAAAGATACCACTGAGCCTGTTGAAGGTTTGAAACCCTACACTGCCCTGCAACTTGAAGGCCGTGACATTTATGTGCGTGAAGGTTGCTACAACTGTCACAGCCAGATGATCCGTCCTTTACGTGCAGAGACTGAACGTTACGGTCACTACTCTGTTGCCGGTGAGTCTGTTTGGGATCACCCATTCCAATGGGGTTCTAAGCGTACTGGTCCAGACTTGGCCCGTGTTGGCGGTCGCTACAGCGATAAATGGCATGAAGTTCACTTAATCGATCCTCGTGCTGTGGTCCCTCAATCGAATATGCCAGCCTTCCCATGGCTTGCCGAAAACAAGTTAGACGGCAAGTTAACCGGCGACAAGATGACTATTCTGCGTAACATGCACAAAGGCGGTTACAAAGGTAAGGATCTTTACACCGATGAAGAAATCGCAGGCGCGCAGAAAGCTGTTGAAGGTAAGACAGAGCTGGAAGCCTTGATTGCATATCTTCAGTCTTTGGGTCACGCACTCAAATAAGGAGGCAGTATATGGATTACGGCACATTACAAGGTATTTTAACCATCATTGTGATGCTGACCTTCGTCGGTATATTTGCTTGGGCATATAGCTCGCGTCGTCAAAAATCCTTTGATGAAGCAGCCAATCTTGTGTTTTCCGATGAGGAAATCAGCAAGGAATCGAAGGACTCAGGAGAGAATAAGTGATGAGTAGCTTCTGGAGTATTTGGATTAGCGTACTCTCGTTAATTGTGATCGCAGGATGTTTTCTGTTGCTACGTGTGTGTTCAAAGAACACCACGGATGTCAAAGAAGGCGAATCCATGGGTCACAGTTTCGATGGTATCGAAGAACTCAATAACCCACTGCCAAAATGGTGGAGTTATATGTTCTATATCACTATCGTGTTTGGCCTAGTGTACTTAGCCCTGTTCCCAGGTTTAGGTAACTACAAAGGTCTACTGAACTGGACCAGCTCTAACCAAAGCATTGGTACAGAGAAAGGTATTAAAGCCGATTCTGTAGCCGCGATTGAGCTGGCGGCAAAAGAAGGCATGTACGTTCAGTACGACCAAGAAGTTAAACACGCTAACGAAAAATATGGCCCAATCTTCGCGGCTTACTTGGCAACACCACTCGAAGAGTTAGTGAAAAACCAAGAAGCGTTGAAAGTGGGCGGCCGTTTGTTCCTACAAAACTGCGCGCAGTGCCACGGCTCTGACGCACGTGGTAGCAAAGGCTTCCCTAACCTGACCGACAGTGATTGGTTATACGGTGGCGATTTAGCCACGATTAAAACCACCATCATGAGCGGTCGTCATGGCATGATGCCACCAAAAGGTGGTTTGCCAATCGACGATAGCGAAATTGCTGGTCTAGCCGAGTATGTGGTTAAGTTATCTGGTCGTGAACACGACGAGAAACTCGCAGCTCTTGGTCAAGGTTCATTCATGAAAGGTTGTTTTGCGTGTCACGGTATGGACGCAAAAGGCAATAAACTCATGGGCGCACCTAACTTAACTGACGATGTTTGGTTATATGGCGGTAGCCGTGGTGTGATCGAAGAAACGATCAAACACGGCCGTGCAGGCGTGATGCCAGCATGGAAAGACGTTCTCGGTGAAGAGAAAGTCCACGTGATCGCAGCTTATGTTTATAGCTTGTCAAACAAGTAATTAGATATGAGTAACACTAAGGCCTCGATAACGTCGAGGCCTTTTTTTTAAAGTGCTAAAGCCACCTTTTAACGGTAAAATGGCGCAAATTTTTATAATGGGTATTTAACATGAGCGAACAACAACCCTGGTATAAGCAGTTTTGGCCTTGGTTTTTAATTATTCTTCCTTTATGTGCCGTCGTCGCAAGTTTTACCACGCTAAAAATTGCCCTCTCAAACTCTGACTCTCTGGTTGCCGAGGATTATTACAAAGAAGGCAAAGCCATCAACATGGACTTGAGTAAAGTCAAATATGCCAAACAGCTTGGCATGCAATGGCAACTTGAACAGAATAACCATGAACTCCTATTCACTCAGCACGGCGGCCCAGCCTATCAAGCTGCGTTGAAAGTCGAATTTTATCACCCAACGATTGCCGAAAGAGATATTAAGGCCACTGTCACCGCCGATGCCAATCATGTGTATCGCATTACTCTGCCCGATGTGTTAACGGGCGCTTGGGAAGTTCGCCTCGAAGGTTTTGACGGTAAATGGCGTATTCATCAACGTGTCGAATTAAAAGACAGCGTCCAATTGTGGTTGAACTAATTGTGGTTGAATGAATATTGCTATGACACATCCAAGTTGTTTTCACTGTAATGAACCTGTACTCACCGGCACGCAGTTTGTCACTCGTATTAATGATCGCGATGAACTCATGTGTTGCCCGGGCTGCCAAGCGGTATCCCAAGCCATTGTTGATGCAGGCTTATTAAGCTATTACAAGTTTAGAACTGAGCCAGGTAATAAACAGACGGCCCTTGTGCCTGATGAATTAAATCAGTTTAGTGCCTATGACTTGCCCGAGGTACAGCAGGACTTTGTCCACTCAGTGGAGTATAGCGACTCAGTGTCGCTGTCCATTGATGGCATTACCTGCGCGGCCTGCGCTTGGTTAATTGAACATAAAGTGAAGCAACTGCCTGGCGTAAACCAAGTGATGGTCAACTCCACCACCCAAAGGGCGCTGATCAGCTGGGATAAACAGCAAGTTAAACTCAGTGATATTTTGGGGCAAATTAGCCGTATCGGTTATCAAGCTGCACCCTATCAAGTGGATGAGCAAGAACTGACCGCCAAGCAAAATAGCCGTAAATTCTTACTGCGTTTAGGTTTGGCGGGCTTTGCCACCATGCAAGTGATGATGTTCGCCCTCGCCCTCTATACCGGTTACTTTACTGATTTGGATGTGCAATATCGGGATTATTTCCGCTGGGTGAGCATGATTTTCGCCACGCCCGTGGTGCTCTATTCGGCGCAGCCCTTCTATTTTAGCGCGATTCGCACCCTGCTCAGTGGCAAACTCAATATGGACGTATCGGTCTCTATCGCCATTGGCGGCGCCTATATCGCCAGTTGCTTTGCGACCGTTAACGGCACGGGCGAAGTCTATTTTGAATCCGTTTCCATGTTTACCTTCTTCCTGCTGCTGGGACGTTATTTCGAGCAGAAGGCAAGACAAAAAGCTTCCGTTAGCTCCAGTAATCTCCACAAGTTAGTGCCGTTAACGGCACATCTGGTCACGGCGCAGGGGCAAGAAGAAATCCCCGCTAAAAAATTATGTCTTGGGGATATTATCCTCATTAAACCCGGTGAAATGGTCGCCGCCGATGGAATCGTGGTTGACGGCCACACCAGCATCAATGAAGCCATGCTCACCGGTGAGCAAATGCCTATTGAAAAGCCCGTCGATAGCCAAGTATTTGCTGGCACCATAAACCTAGACCAACCCATTAAGGTAAAAGTCACCGCTCTTGGGCAAGACCAATTGGTTGCTGAAATTATTCGCTTGCAGGAATTAGCCTCAAACACTAAACCTGCCGTCGCTATGCTAGCCGATAAACTGTCGCGTTATTTCTCAGGCACTATCTTAACCATAGCGACAATCACCTATCTGGTGTGGCTACAAATCTCCCCCGAAGACGCCTTTTGGGTGACCTTGTCAGTATTAGTGGCCACCTGTCCTTGCGCCCTTGCGCTGGCGACGCCTACCGCAGTGACCTGCGCGACCGCGATTTTTACCCGTCTTGGGATCATTACCCGTAAGGCGGGTGTATTTGAAAAACTGCCTCAAATCAGGCATGTAGTATTTGATAAAACCGGCACCCTCACCTGCGGCACGCTATCGATAGCCAAGGTGCAATGTCATGGTGATTTTAGTAAAGAACAAGTACTAGCGATTGCCGCAGCGTTAGAAACGGGCTCTCGTCATCCCATTGCTGCTGCATTTGCTGCTTATTTGACACCCGATGTCGTCGCAAATCAGGTTCACCATGAAGTGGGTTTTGGGGTTAAAGGCATTATCAATGGCGCTGAATATCGCATTGGGAATGCTCACTTTACTGGCGCAATAGTCAATTCAGAGTTTATCAATCAACAGATTTGGCTTGCTCGTGCCAATGATGACCAACTAAAGGTTATCGCCACTATTGAGATCAAAGACAATATTCGTATCGATAGCAAAGAAACTGTCGACATACTGAAGCAACAAGGTTGCAAGGTCAGTATCGCCAGCGGGGATAGCTCTGGGCATGTGCATCAATTGGCAAAAGAGCTCGGCATTACGGATGTACACAGTGGACTCACACCGGCCGATAAACTCTCGCTAGTGAATAAGTTACAGCAATCCAATCCTGTGGTGATGTTCGGTGATGGCATAAATGACGCACCAGTACTCGCTGGCGCCGATTTATCCGTGGCCATGGGCAGCGGTAGTGCAATTGCCAAAAACAGTGCCGATCTTATTTTGCTTGGCGATCACCTCTCCCGCTTCACCCAAGCGGTGAGGGTTGCTAAACTGACCACACACATTATTCGCCAAAATCTCGCTTGGGCATTAGGTTACAACGCGCTCATTTTACCTTTAGCGGTAACCGGCCATGTTGCACCTTATATTGCCGCTATCGGTATGTCGACAAGCTCACTGATAGTTGTGGGTAACAGTTTGAGATTATTACGAATTAAAATATAACAATAAAATAGGCTTAGCTAATGAGCATCATTTATGTACTTATCCCTATTGCGATGATCTTTGTGTTGATCGCTGTAGCCGTGTTCTTTTGGGCGGTAAAATCCGAACAATTCGATGATTTAGACCGCCAAAGTGTCTCAATTCTATTCGATGAAGATGCCGACAAACCTAATCCTGCGAGCATCAAGCAACAGGAATCTCAAGACAAAGGCATGCCTCAGTGACTGGCACTGTGATTGAATACAATGTAATGGGTGCGTTTCTCGTTGGTCTAATGGGAGCCGCTCACTGCTTTGGCATGTGTGGTGGCCTTGTTGGCGCCTTTTCCTCTCAGCTTGCTAATCCTAAGCAAGGAAACCACTTAGCCCATCAACTCACTTACTTATTAAGTTATAACCTTGGGCGGATTGTCAGTTATACCCTCGCGGGCGCTTTAGTCGGCGGTTCATCTGCCATGCTTGGGCACTTATTTGAGCTAGATAGCTACCTATTAATTCTCCGGATCATCGCCGGCGTCATGATGATTGCAACCGGGCTTTACATTGCAAAAATTTGGATCGGAATAGTACAAATTGAACGCCTTGGTCAGGTATTGTGGCGTTATTTGAAACCCATAGCACAACGTCTGGTGCCAATCACTACGCCAATGCAAGCCATCACCGCGGGATTGATATGGGGATGGCTGCCCTGCGGACTGGTATATAGCACCTTAACTTGGTCTGTAGCGGCAGGTTCTGCCAGTCAAGGCGCCTTGATTATGCTGGCATTTGGTTTGGGTACACTCCCTGCACTACTCAGTGCAGGATTGGCGGCCAAACGCTTAGCCAATTGGGTACAGCAAAAAACCGTTAGATTATTGAGTGGCTTACTTTTAATTGCCTTTGGTGCACAAACTTTATATATCGCCCTGTCGCAGCTAAACTAGCCCAAGCGAATGAATTGGTTTAACATGGCTGCAGTGGATTAACTTGAGAACCGACATGACAATAGAGCAGAATAAAAACCGTCGTCCCGCCGCCAGTGGGTGCGCAATTCATTGTCACGATTGCAGTATGGGAACCCTTTGTATCCCATTCACCCTCAATGCAAATGAACTCGATCAACTCGATGACATTATTGAGCGTAAGAAACCTATTCAAAAAGGCGAACAGATTTTTAAATCGGGTGATCCTTTAAAATCACTCTTTGCGATCCGCTCAGGCACCATAAAAAGTTACACGATCACCGAACAAGGCGATGAACAGATCACCGGTTTCCATTTAGCGGGCGATGTGATTGGTTTTGACGGTATTCACGCTCAATCCCACCAGAGTTTTGCCCAAGCCTTAGAAACCTCCATGGTATGTGAAATCCCCTTCAATATTCTCGATGAGCTTTCAGGCAGCATGCCCAAGTTACGCCAACAAATCATGCGCTTAATGAGCAATGAAATCATGAGCGATCAAGAAATGATTTTATTGCTGAGCAAGAAAAACGCTGAAGAGCGCCTCGCCGCGTTTATCAGCAATCTTGCTAACCGATTTGGCAACCGTGGTTTTTCTCCGAAAGAATTCCGTTTAACCATGACCCGTGGTGACATTGGTAACTACCTTGGCTTAACCGTAGAAACCATCAGCCGCTTGTTAGGCCGTTTCCAAAAGTCAGGTTTGATTGAAGTAAAAGGCAAGTACATCACTATCCTTGACCACCACGAACTGAATCTCTTGGCAGGTAATGCCAGGATCGCCAGATAAGTCACACCTTCCTGCGTTTGTGCTTTAATATTCGTAATTAATGCGCTAGGCACTGGTTTTGAAAAGAGTTTTGATCTAGAACAATACAGATAATTGCCAAAGGCTCATGATGAACATGAGCCTATGACTAAAGGAACATGTTATGAAGGATTATCAAAAAATACTGGTAGTAGTCGACCCCACGACAGAGCATCAAGTTGCACTCGCCCGAGCGGTGACCTTGGCCAGTAAAAGTAACGCCCATGTGACTGTGTTTCTCTCTATTTTTGACTTCTCCTACGAAATGACATCGATTCTATCGAGCCAAGAGCGCGAAGCCATGCGCCAAGGTGTGATTGATCAGCGTCTGGCGTGGATCCAAGATCTGCTGACCGCCTATAACCACCTGCAACTCGATATTGATACTCAAGTTATTTGGCACAATCGCCCATTTGAAAGCATCATCAACCATGCGATTGCAGGGCAATATGATTTGATCGTCAAAGGCACCCACGCCCACGACAAGTTAAAGGCCGTCATTTTTACCCCAACCGATTGGCATTTAATGCGTAAAGCGCCAGTGCCTGTGTTGATGGTTAAAGATCATGATTGGCCTGAAGCGGGTAAAATCCTCTGCGCCGTCAACGTGGCAACCGAAGACACCGATCATCAGATGCTAAACGGCAAGATTATTGAACATGCCAAGGATTTAGCCGCAAAATTTGCCGCCGAAGTGCACTTAGTCAATGGATATCCCGGCACACCGGTGAATCTTGCCATTGAACTGCCTGATTTCGATGCACAAACCTATAACGACACCATTCGCATGCAACATGAGCAACGAGTGCAATACCTTGCCAATGCCTATGGTATCGATACCCTGCACTGCCACGTAAAAGAAGGCTTGCCAGAGGATGTGATCCCTGAGCTTGCTGAGCAGCTCGATGCTGAATTAGTTATTTTAGGTACAGTCGGTCGTACAGGCTTTTCAGCAGCACTCATTGGCAACACAGCTGAACATGTTATCGATAGTATCAATTGTGATTTATTAGCTATCAAACCCGATGGTTATAAATCGCCGCTTGAAGAGGCATAACGCACGCCGCTCTTTACCCCGCCGTCGATAGCTGGAATAATACGCGCCCTGAAACTGAGTTACTGGGCGCTTTTTTTATGTTGGAAGCTATGTCTGAAGTTACGGCGAGTCAAATGCCTGAAGAATTATCAAAAAAACAAATTACCCGTCTGAATAAATTACAGAAGCGCCTGCGCCGTGAAGTGGGTAGTGCCATCGCCGATTACAACATGATTGAAGATGGCGACCGAGTCATGTGCTGCTTAAGTGGCGGTAAAGACAGTTACGCCATGCTGGATATTCTGCTTAATCTACAGCAGCGCGCGCCCGTAGAGTTCGAAATTATTGCCGTTAACTTAGATCAAAAGCAGCCAGGTTTCCCTGAAGATATACTGCCAGCCTATTTAGACAGCTTAAATATTCCCTATCACATCCTCGAGAAAGACACTTACTCGATTGTGAAAGAAAAGATCCCTGAAGGCAAAACCACTTGCTCGCTGTGCTCTCGCCTGCGTCGTGGTACGCTCTATGGCTTTGCCCAGCGCATTGGCGCAACCAAAATCGCCCTAGGCCACCACAGAGACGATATTATTGAGACCATGTTCCTCAACATGTTCTACGGCGGCAAGATGAAAGCAATGCCACCTAAGTTGCTCTCGGACGATGGCGCAAACGTGGTTATTCGTCCACTCGCCTATTGCCGCGAAAAGGATTTAGAAGAATATGCGGAATTGAAAAAATTCCCGATCATTCCCTGTAACCTTTGTGGTTCGCAGGAAAACCTCAAGCGTCAAGCGGTGAAAGACATGCTCAATCAGTGGGATAGACTATATCCTGGCCGTATTGAAACCATTTTCACTGCTATGCAAAATACAGCTCCTTCACAGGGTGTTGACCGTGACCAATTTGACTTTGTATCGTTGAAACGCAATCCCAATGCGCCAATGAAGGGGGATGTGGCCGAAGCCGAACTGCCCGCCTTTGATTTTCTCGATATTGCTAACAACGGCCATATCGATTTAGATGCGGCAAAACGCATCAATATCGTCAACGTGTACGAAGCGTAAATGCGACAAGCATAAAAAAGCCCACTGACGTGGGCTTTTTTATAGCAATCTATTGTTACTTAACCCAAGGACTTAATACGGTCGGCACATGGCTAAATTGCAATGATGTCAAACTATTGATCTGCTCAACGCTCAGCTTAAAGCTGGTATTCACCTGTTGTTCACGCCCATCGAGCGTCACGGTAACAGTTTGATCTTGAGCAAATTCAAAATTTAATCCTGCAATAGGATCCTTAAAGTAACGCATCGGGAAGCCCTGCATAGCCCCTAGTAAGTCATCCATTTCATTAGCAATTTGCTGTAAGCGTTCTTGATCATATTGAACTTGTGTTTGCTTCGAGCGCACTTGCATCGCAATTCCACAGCCTTCAGCCTTACCCTCAAACTCTAGATTTACTAATGCCCGCTGGTCTTTCAGTGCATCATCAAAGGGAATAAACAAACGTTGCGCAGATGTATAAGTGAGTGGCGTTGAATTTAATTCACTCGAAATGGTACCACTCTGAATATGGCAGTTAGGCAGCATTGGTACACTAAAGGCCACTTCGACTAACTGATAACTGCCCTTATTGACCTGCTTTAATCTGTCATAAAACCCTTTATATTCAAGGGAAATTGTTTCTGCCTGCACATTTGATACAAACAAGCAAACTCCCACTAACAACCATTTTTTATACATCCGCCTTCACCAAATATTTTTCATTATGACGTAACATATCGAGTAATTCATCGATATAAGCTTCTTGCCTTTCAGAATAATTCACTAATCCATAGATAAGTTGGTCGGCACTCAATTCGGCCTCCTGAGCACGTAAATCGGCTCGAATTGAGCGAAACAAGGCATATGCTGTGTTCGAGTTTAAATTACGCATATAGGAGGAAACTGAAGCGTCTACCGATGGAAATATTTCTACTTCGTGTATTTTACCTGAGCCTCGCGAAGAAGGCACAATGCCGCAGCCATGACTAAAACACCATTCACCAAAGAAATTAAAACCTTCACGAGCAAAACGAGAACTGCCCCACCCAGATTCATTAGCCGCTTGGATCAGCACCATCGATTCTGGAATAATATCAACCCGTTTGAGTAGGCTGTTAAGGGATTTAGTATCGACACTGCGGGCAGCATATTGATATTTATCAAATAATTGATTGAGCTGCGCTAACTGTGATTCGGACAACGTATTGCCATTATCTAATACTGCCAACATATCAATGATAAATTCACGTTCAGTGGCAATAATGGCGTTTTGTTGTTGAACAATCGGCCTCAAAAAGTTAAAAAAAGCACGTTTTTTTTCTGCTACATCACTGATGGCAGAAAAGTCAGGAACTTGTGTAACAGGCTCAACGGCGTTTTCCAATTGGTTAACAATAGATTCAGGCTCATTCGTTGTAGGAATGAGCCACAATCTCAACGAAAAAATCGCCGAGATCACTAGGGCTAACGCGAGTGTAAACGAACCAATTCTACCAGTTTTCAATAAGTCACCTTCGATGTTGAGTTACTAGTGGCAAAATAAGCGCCAGATTATATGTCATATCTTGAAATTCACGAAATTTGGATGCAAAAACAACAATTCTTCCCAATCCTGCATTCACACATATCTAAAATGCGATCTGGCGCTTAAGTATTAGAATGCGTGAGAATTTTTAGTGCATGCTTTTGACTGAGCTTTTATACTAAGGTTCCGTTAGCCTCGGCAGTAACAAACTGAGTTTATCCGAGTTGATAACAGGATAGGATTTTACGGGTATTCAGGAAGGAAGCCTCATGCAGCAAATCTTAAACCAATTCAATCATGTAGTGGCAATCGGTGGCGGTCACGGTCTTGGACGTGTACTTTCATCACTCGATTTTCTAGGCAATCGTCTCACAGGTATTGTTGCTACGACGGATAATGGTGGTTCTACAGGTCGATTAAGAGCCGAGCAGGACTGCATTGCTTGGGGTGATTTGCGCAATTGTTTGTCCCAACTTGCTCATCGTCCTTCTGTCGGCTCACAATTATTTGAGTATCGCTTTCAAGGCGAAACTGAACTCAGTGGTCATAATCTAGGTAATTTGATGTTGCTCGCCTTAGATAAGTTGTGCGTTAGGCCCCTCGAAGCCGTCAATCTTATTCGGCATATGCTTAAAATTGAGACCAATATCATTCCGATGTCGGAGCAACCAACCCATTTGGTGGCATTACGAGCGTCCGGATCAAAAGTGTTTGGTGAAGTGAATGTCGACAAGATGAATGAAGCTCCCATTGCACTATGCCTTGAGCCACAAGTTGATGCGACAGCCGAAGCCTGTGAAGCCATTTGCCGCGCGGATCTGATTATCTTGGGACCTGGCAGTTTTCTTACGAGTGTGATGCCACCTCTCTTATTACCCTGCTTTGCTAAAGCATTAGCAATGACAACCGCGCCCGTAGTCTTTATCGATAATCTTAATGAAGAAACTTCGCCAGCAGGCCAGTTTAGTATTGAGCAGCGCATAGCCTGGTGCCATCAAGTAATTGGTAAACCCGTGATCACTAAAGTGCTGCGACATTCGGAACAAGTGCGTTTAGGCACCCTAGTTAATTATTTTCCCTTAAAAAATCGTCATAATCCGCAATTGCATGATCAGGCTAGTCTGCGTGATGCGCTTAACGCCATACTGCGGATAAAGTCAGAATTACCTTTAGAAACATTAGCTTCGTAATTGTTCTCTATACTGATAAACCATAATACTTAAGTTTATCGACCGCATAAAAGTAAAAGGACAGCCTAAGCTGTCCTTTTCGTAAGCCTCTTTTAAGTTAGAGGATTTGAGCAATCGCCTTACAGATCACAGGCATATTAGTTTTGGTCATACCCGCCACACTAATGCGACCCGAGCCAACGATATAAATGCCGAACTCGTCTTTCAAACGGGCAACCTGCGCTTTGTTTAAGCCAGAGAAGCTAAACATACCGTTTTGGCGGGAAATAAAGCTAAAGTCTTGAGTCACACCTTCATCTTTTAAGCTTTGTACGAACAGAGTACGCATCTCGGCAATACGTTCACGCATTTCGGTCAGCTCTTGTACCCAAAGGGCTTTCAATGATGCATCACTCAGAATCGTACTCACAATTAACGCGCCATGGGCTGGTGGATTTGAGTAATTTGCACGAATAGTACGTTTCACTTGGCTAAATGCACGCACCGCTTCATCGGCATTTTGTGCAACCACAGTCACGGCGCCGATACGTTCATTATACAAACCAAAGTTTTTAGAAAATGAGTTTGCCACTAATAGTTCTGGTACTTTTGACGCAACTAAGCGTAAACCAGCTGCATCTTCTTCAATACCAGCACCAAAACCTTGGTATGCAAAGTCGAATAATGGAACTAATTGCTTGTCCGCACAGAGATTAGCGACTAATTCCCATTGGGTTAACGTTAAATCAATACCCGTTGGGTTATGACAGCAACCGTGCAGTAGAATAATGTCACCCGCCTGTGCATTGGCGAGATCTGTCATCATGCCATCAAAATCAATATCGTGGGCACTGGCGTTGTAGTAACCGTATTCTTTAACCGTCAAACCCGCAGTTTCAAAAATATTTTGATGGTTTGCCCAAGTTGGATTACTTACCCACACAGTGCGCGATGGGGTATTACGCAATAAGAACTCGGCAGCAATACGCAGTGCACCTGTACCACCAGGCGCTTGGGCCGTTGCTGCTCGGCCAGAAGTCACGAGATCACTACCTTCACCAAATAGCAGCTCTTGTACTACGCGATTATAGGTTTGAACCCCTTCTATCCCTAAATAGTTTTTAGTTTTCTCTTGCTCAAGCAATAGGGCTTCAGCTTTCTTCACTGATTGTAATACTGGAGTCTGCCCTGCTTCATCCTTATAAATGCCAACACCAAGGTTGACTTTATCTTGGCGCGGATCGGCCTTAAATGTATCGGTTAAACCAAGTATGGGATCGGCGGGTGCGAGTACTACCTGAGAGAAAATCATGACTACTTATCCTAAATGTTCACGTGTAGGGGGAAAATTCGGCTTATTTATACCACTGTCTTAAGAGAGGTAATAGCGCCTATTACCGCTTCTTAAGGAAATAGTTTGGCTATTATGGATTGATTAAAATAAATAACAACTAAATGAGAGATCATTTATGTGAAAGCTGAATTTTTTGAAAAATATGATTTTTTAGAGGCAGTTCACTATCGCTTCAAGAGTGGCTTTAAAGTTATGAACTTGAAATTATTGCCAATAAAAAAGGCCTAACAAATGTTAGGCCTTTTTTATGTTATGGTACCCGAGGCCAGACTTGAACTGGCACGCTGTTACCAGCGAGGGATTTTAAATCCCTTGTGTCTACCGATTCCACCACTCGGGCAAACTCTTTATATTAACGACAGTAATCGTATCATTAATACTTTAATCTATGGAGGCGCGACCCGGAGTCGAACCGAGATCGACGGATTTGCAATCCGCAGCATAGCCATTCTGCCATCGCGCCAAATTTCCAAACTCGTAAAGAGTTGGAGCGACATATCGGGTTCGAACCGATGACCTATACCTTGGCAAGGTATCGCTCTACCAACTGAGCTAATGTCGCATCGATGTCATAGAGTAACGTTACTACGCTTTCCCCTGACTGCGGATTGGCATTCTACCGATTTAACCTTCAGAGTCAATCAACAAATTTGAAATATTGCGCTTAACCACACTGTTTGCCCAATATTCAGCCATAGCGATATAAACTTGCCGATAGAATCAACAATTCACGGATTTGCTCAATAACAATGTCCAGATAAATTGTTATTCAACATAATTGAAGTATAAAAAAGCGCCCTCTCAGGCGCTTTCTCTGTTGTACTTCTGTCTGTCGCAATTAAGCAGGCAGAGACAGCGTTGTTAAGCCTAACATCGTTTGCATCACACCGACTACTTGGCAGCTGTAACCAAATTCGTTGTCATACCATACGTACAGAATGGCGCGTTTACCTTCGGCGATGGTCGCTTGAGAATCAACCACACCCGCGTAGCGAGAACCGACTAAGTCGCTCGATACGATTTCAGTTGAGTCTGTGTAGTCGATTTGGTTCTGCAAGGGTGATTGCAGCGCCGTGTCTTTTAGGTATTCGTTCAATTCGTCTTTGTTGGTCTCAGCATTTAAGTTCATGCTGATGATTGCCATAGACACGTTTGGCGTTGGCACGCGAATCGCGTTGCCTGTCAGTTTGCCCGCTAATACTGGCAGAGCTTTAGCGACGGCTTTCGCTGCGCCCGTTTCAGTGATCACCATGTTTAATGGTGCACTGCGACCGCGACGGTCAGCACTGTGGTAGTTGTCGATCAGGTTTTGATCGTTTGTATATGAGTGAATCGTCTCAACGTGACCATTCTCGATACCGTACTTATCATTTACCGCTTTCAGTACTGGTGTAATGGCGTTAGTGGTGCAGCTCGCTGCAGACACAATGATGTCTTCTGGCGTAATGTCGCCTTCGTTCACACCGTAAACGATGTTCTTGATGGCGCCTTTTGCTGGTGCTGTCAGTAACACTTTGCTTGCACCAGGGCTCTTCAAGTGTAAGCCAAGGCCTGCTTCGTCTTTCCAAATACCCGTGTTGTCTACCACTAAGGCATCTGTAATACCGTATTTAGTGTAATCCACTTCATCTGGTGAGTTTGCGTAAATCACTTGGATATAAGTACCGTTAGCGATGATAGCGTTGTTCTCTTCATCCACTTCAACAGAACCGTTAAATGGACCATGAACAGAGTCACGACGCAGTAAGCTTGCGCGTTTTTCTAAATCGCCCTTCTTACCACCACGTAATACGATTGCACGCAGTCTTAACTTGTTGCTGCGACCAGTACGTTCGATCAGTAAGCGCGCTAATAAGCGGCCAATACGACCAAAACCATACAACACCACATCACGCGGAGCGATATCATCAGCATGATCAATCGCAGCCGCTAATTCGCGTGCCATATAGCTTTCAATTTCGTTGGTATCGGTATGTTCAGCCCAGTATTTGACAGCAAGCTTACCAATATCCACTTTACATTGTTTAACAGCGAGTCTGCTTAAGGCTTGAACAAACGGGAAACTCTCGCGTAAACGTAATTTCTCGCCGACATGACGACGAACTAAACGGTGCGCTTTAATAATCTCAATAGTAGAAGCATTGAGTAATGGCTTACCATAAACCACAACTTCGACGCCTTGGTTACGGTATAACTTGCCCAGCAAAGGTTGCATTGCCTCTGCCATTTCAAAACGTTCTTGCCAACTTTGTAGGTGTTTATCAGCGCTCATTTACAGATCCTTTATCTCACTTTTCAATAAAATATATTGAAAGGTTTGAGTAACATGACGAAAAGACCAATAATCTTATGTAGGTTTTAGGGAAAACCCTCTGTTTTGGTCGGCGCCATTGTAATGAAAACTGACCCAGCTTGCTAGTAAGATATTTTCTGTAAATCTGTAATTTTATTAGAGAAAATTGCATTTTGGAGCGTATTTTGAGACAAAATCTAGTAATAATTACATCATTTACCCTCGCGATAAGCCTTTTCGGTTGTGATAATGGCCGAAAAATCGAAACGATTTGTAAAAATAATCCTGAAATTTGTGCCGATTTGCATAAGGATGGCTGGTGTTTAGCCGAAAAAACAAAGTTGATCCAAAGTCGATACGACCTAAAGGACAATAAAAATCCAACAGGCAAGCAACTCTATCAACAGTTAACTTACCTCGAGGACTATAGTCGATGTATTGAATTGGCCTCGGGTGTTCAGCATATTATCCATACAAGCCGCACAGCTGATAGAGCAAGAGCCTTTCGACTAAGTACACAAAATTTGAGTCAGTTGCAGGATGAAACCCGCGAGCGCCAAGACCCGTTTATGTCTTATTATCAATGGACACGTTTTGGTGACACGGATGCATTAAACCGACTCTTGGCACAAGAAAATGCTGGCGAAGTCACTGAGCCATTTCTTTTAGCGCAAATAGCCACCTACTACAGCAACCGTAATGCCATCAAAGCGCAACAACTCTACCTTACTGTGTTTGCAGAGATCCAATACGCTGACTTTGATCCAAATTGGTTGCTTGGGCTCGCTGCAGCCTATCGCCAAACCCAAGCGCTAGAAAAAACTTACATGCTGACAAAAGCCAATTTACTACTTACGCAGCAGAAGTATTCTGAAGATAAGATGCTAGCCTTAATCGGTGGCAACAAAACGCTGGCGACAAGATTAGATGAATACGCCCAGAACTTGATCAATGCGTTAGAAGATGGCCTCTATTCGACTAGTCCGGTTGCGCTCTGGCTTGCTCCACCTCAGACAGAGATAACACCGCCAGCGGCAACTCCCGTCGAACCAGAGAAGCCAAACTCGCCTTAAAGCTTGGGCCTTAAGTAACGTCGGCAAAATGTTTGCCATCTTGTAATTTTTTATCCAAATGCAGTGCTAAAAAAGGTGTTTTCGCGAGCAATGTAAAAAAAACACCTAATTTGTTAACCAAATCCCGGCAAAATAGCCGAATTAACTTGACGATAGCTGTCAGTTTGGTAATTTTACTACCAGTTGAATTTTATAATCACCAGAGGGATATAAGATGACTATCCGTGTTGCAATAAATGGTTACGGCCGTATCGGTAGAAACGTATTACGCGCCCTGTACGAAAGCGAAAAAGCTTACCCAATCAAAATTGTTGCCATCAACGATTTAGGCGACGCTTCAATCAACGCTCACCTGACAAAATACGATTCTGTACATGGTCGTTTCAATGCCAAAGTTGAACATGATGCTGAAGCAATTTATGTTAACGGTGACAAGATCCTCACTTTCCAAGAGCGCGATCCAGGCAAATTACCTTGGGGCGACCTACAAGTAGACGTGGTATTTGAATGTACCGGTATCTTCACTTCTAAAGATTCTGTTCAACCGCATTTAGCCGCTGGCGCAAAGAAAGTGATTATCTCTGCACCAGGCAAAAACGTTGATGCAACCGTCGTTTACGGTGTGAACAACAATGTGTTGACCGCGGATATGACCGTTATCTCTAACGCGTCATGTACCACTAACTGCTTAGCGCCTTTCGCTAAGCCGTTAAATGACGAAATTGGTATCGAATCAGGTCTGATGACCACCATCCACGCGTATACCAACGACCAACGTTTATCTGACGTATACCACACAGATTTACGCCGTGCCCGCGCAGCGGCACTGTCGATGATCCCAACTAAAACTGGCGCTGCGGCTGCAGTAGGTTTAGTTGTGCCTGAATTACAAGGTAAATTCGATGGTTTAGCGGTACGTGTACCGACTGTTAACGTGTCTTTAGTGGATTTATCTTTCATTGCATCACGTGACACAACCGTTGAAGAAGTTAACGCCATCATCGAGCGTGCAGCAAGCGTAGCACCACTGAGCGAAGTATTGGCCGTCAACAAAGAGCCATTGGTATCTATCGACTTTAACCACAATGCGTTTTCATCTAACTTCGATGCGACGCAAACCCGTGTTAACGGCCGTTTAGTCAAAGTAATGGCTTGGTACGATAACGAATGGGGCTTCAGTAACCGTATGTTAGATAACGCGGTTACGTTAATGAACGCTAAATAATCTCGATTAGCGATTTAGCTAAAGCCCTGCAAATGCAGGGCTTTTTGTTATTTTCCGTATGGCAACTGCAATTAAAAAAATATCCCCGCAAAGCGGGGATATTAATGTTGAAACTCGATGTGCGACTAAAAGCGCTTAGGCATTACCCTTCACTTTCATATTGAGCGTTTTAGCGAAATCGAGCATACGGGTCAGCGGGATTAACGCTTTCACTCGCAAGTCTTCATCAACAAAGATCTCATGGGTGGTTTTGTCGCTATCACTTAATGACGCTTCAATGGCTTTTAAGCCATTCATTGCCATCCAAGGACAGTGGGCACAGCTCTTACAGGTGGCACCGTTACCACCAGTAGGCGCTTCTATCAATGTTTTACCCGGCGCCGCTTGTTGCATTTTGTAAAAAATACCGCGATCGGTCGCGACAATAAAACGCTCGTTAGGCATGGTTTGCGCAGCTTTGATCAACTGACTGGTGGAGCCGACAGCATCCGCCATCGCCACCACACTCGCGGGTGATTCTGGGTGTACCAAAATTGCTGCGTCGGGATAAACGCTTTTCAGATCACGCAGGGCATTCGCTTTAAACTCATCGTGAACGATACAGTCGCCCTGCCACATCAGCATCTCGGCGCCCGTTTGTTTGGCAATATAGCTGCCTAAGTGACGGTCTGGGCCCCAAATGATTTTTTTGCCTTCGCTGTCTAAATGCTCAACAATTTCAAGGGCAATACTCGAGGTCACCACCCAATCGGCACGGGCTTTTACCGCCGCAGACGTGTTGGCGTAAACAACCACGGTATGGTCTGGGTGCGCATCACAGAAGGCGCTGAATTTATCGATGGGGCAACCTAAGTCTAATGAACAGGTCGCCTCCAAGGTTGGCATCAGAATGGTTTTTTCTGGGCTTAAGATTTTGGCAGTTTCACCCATAAACTTCACCCCAGCGACGATTAACGTCTTTGCGGGATGATCGCGGCCAAAGCGCGCCATTTCAAGTGAGTCTGAAACACACCCACCAGTTTCTTCAGCCAACGCTTGAATTTCAGGGTCGGTATAATAATGGGCAACCAATACCGCATCCTTTTCAATCAGCAGCTGCTTGATACGTGCCTTGTAGTCCGCCTTTTCGGCATCGGACAGAGGAATTGGCTTAGGCGGAAACGGATAATCAATAGTTTCGATTGTTGGGGCAAATGGGCTGGGGCTCATAACAAATCCATCAGGATAACAACGTTCGCGAATTATACGTAATTGGGATCAAAAGATTAACCCATTTATGGCCTGCGAATAAAAAAGGACGCTAAATTGCGTCCTTTTTTGCCGGATTGGCTGTAAGTATTGGCTGACAGCCGACTAACGCATGGCTAATAGCATATCCTGCGGTTGCTCAAGGTATTGTTTCCAAAGGTTACAGAAACGAGCAATGGTGCCGCCATCGATAACGCGGTGATCGCCAGACCAACTCACTTGCATGATCTGGCGCGCTTCGACTTCACCTTTCGCATTAAAGCGCGGCAAGGTTTGCAACTTACCAAGCGCAACAATCGCCACCTCTGGCTTATTGATAATTGGTGTTGCGACTGTGCCACCTAAGGCGCCAATATTCGAAATCGAAATGGTGCCGTCTTTAAGATCCGCCGGCGCAACACGGCCGCTACGGGCGGCATTGGTTAAGCGGGTGATCTCGGCCGCAACGTCAAGGATGCTCTTATCTTGTACATCCTTGACGTTTGGTACCAATAATCCCACCTTAGAGTCGACCGCCATACCTATGTTATGACGTGCCTTGTAGGTGATTTCCGTACAATCGGCATTCACTTGGCTGTTAAGCACAGGGAACTGCGTTAAGGCTAACGACATGGCCTTCATAAAGAATGGCATCATGGTCAGCTTAACTTCGTCGGAGGAATACTTGGCCTTCATGCTTTCACGCAGTGCGACTAAGTCTGTCAAATCAAACTCTTCGCAATAGGTGAAGTGTGGAATGGTTGATACCGATTCGACCATCATTTTCGCCATCACGGCTTTCACGCCACGGATAGGCTCAACAATGTCACCCCGTGCAGAACTTGCCACGACGTTAGAGACGGTTGATTGAGTCACACCTGATTGAGTCGGTGCTACAACCACTGGCGCAACGGCAGGCACAGCGCCGCCCTGTGCTTGGAAGCGAGTAATGTCTTCCTTATACACACGGCCATGTTTGCCACTACCAGGTACGCGACTTAAATCGATATCTAAGGCACGTGCCATACGGCGAACGGCTGGGCTGGCTAAGGCTTTACCTTGGCGAGCAGACTCTTGCACCACACTTGCACTCGAACAAGCTGCTGGAGCGGTATTCGCAGCGCCGACGCTTGCTTCCTGTGCATGGCTGACCGGCGCACTAACGCCACCTTCAACCTCAATCGCAAATAGTGGCGCATGTACTTTCGCTAACTGGCCCTTACGGTAGTGCAACTTGACAATTTTGCCCGCTTTGATGGCGGGGATTTGCACTAAGGCTTTATCAGTCATCACATCGGCGATGGGTTGGTCTTCCACCACAGTATCGCCTTCTTGGACTAACCATTCGACCAGTTCACACTCAACAATCCCTTCACCAATATCGGGCAGCAGGAACTCTTCGACGCTGGTACCCGCCACGCTGGCTTGGCTTGCAGATGCTTGAGTAGATGTGTGTGCTTCAGGTTGAGACGCAGCAACAGGCGCAGCTTCGTCAGACTCAACCTGCACGGCATACAGCGGTGCATGCACCTTAGCAATATCGCCTTTGGCGTAATACAACTTAGTCACGACTCCTGCAAAAGGCGCCGGAATTTGCACTAAGGCTTTGTCGGTCATCACATCGGCGATGGGCTGATCTTCCACAATCGTGTCGCCCTCTTGCACCAACCACTCGACGAGTTCGCACTCGACAACGCCTTCACCAATGTCCGGCAAAATAAAATCTTTAATCATACCGGACTCCTAGAAGTTCACTGATGCCTTAATGGCTTCAAAAGTTTTGAGCGCATCGGGCATATATTCTTTTTCGTGGACCAGTGGATATGGGGTATCTAGACCACATACACGGCTGATGGGTGATTCTAAATACAAGAAACACTCCTGCTGAATGGTGGCCGCAATTTCACCCGCAAAACCACCCGTTAATGGTGCTTCATGGTTGATCAGTAAGCGGCCTGTCTTCTTCACAGAATCGGCAACGGTATCTACATCCCAAGGCGCGAGTGTACGCAGGTCGATAATTTCGCAGGAAATCCCCTCTTTTGCTGCCATGTCGGCCGCTTTTTCGATGATTTCCATCTGTGCGCCCCAAGCGACTAAGGTGATATCTTTCCCTTCACGCACCACTTCGGCTTTACCCAGCTCGATTTCATAATCGCCCGCAGGGACTTCTCCCACAGAAGCACGGTATAAACGCTTAGGCTCGAAGAACACCACCGGGTTTTTATCGCGAATAGAGGCTAATAATAAACCTTTGGCTTGAGCAGGATTACGCGGCACAACCACTTTTAAGCCTGGGGTTTGGGTAAAATAGGCTTCTGGCGATTGTGAATGATAATGGCCGCCCGCAATACCGCCACCATAGGGTGTGCGGAACACTAGACTTCCCACATTAAACTCATTACCGCTGCGGTAACGGAATTTAGCCGACTCGTTTACGATCTGGTCAAACGCTGGAAAGATGTAATCAGCAAACTGGATTTCCGCTACGGCAGTCATACCATTAGAGGCTAACCCGTTGGCAAAACCCGCAATACCTTGCTCAGTCAGTGGCGTGTTAAAGCAGCGGCTGCGACCAAACTTTTCCTGCAAACCAGAAGTTGCGCGAAACACGCCGCCAAAGTGGCCAACGTCTTCACCAAACACCACCATGCGCTCATCAGCTTGCATGGCGATTGACAAGGCCTCATTGACGGCCTGTAACATATTCATTTCTGCCACGGCTTATAGCCTCCCTGCACTTTTGGGATAGGATTGCGGATATTTTTTGATGTGTTCTTTAAGATCGCTCAGTTGCTTTTTAAGCGCTGGCGTTGGCTTGTCGTACACGTCTTCAATAATCTCATCCAGCATAGGGATAGGTAATTTTTCCGCGACTTTAACGGCGGCTAACACTTCTTCACGGTACTTTTCGTAACGCTGGGCATCATCAGCCTCGGCTAACCAGCCTTTATTAATCAGCCACAACTTAAAGCGTTTGACTGGATCGTGTTGTTGCCATTTCGCCTCTTCTTCTTTTGAGCGATAACCCGAAGGATCGTCAGAAGATGAGTGGGCGCCAAGACGATAAGTCATAGCTTCAATCAACACGGGGGCATTGTGCTCAATCGCATAGGCACGCGCTTGTTGAGTTGCGGCCAAAACAGCCAGCATATCGTTACCGTCGACGCGAATGGTGTGCATGCCGTAACCCACGCCACGACTGGCAATACCGTTACCGGCAAATTGCTCTTCCGTTGGGGTAGAAATGGCATAACCATTGTTACGGCAGAAGAAAATCACGGGGCATTTTAACACCGCCGCCATATTCAATCCGGCATGGAAATCGCCTTCAGACGCAGCGCCTTCACCGAAATAACAGACAGCAACATTACGTTTGCCCTGCATTTTCAGGCTATAACCGACACCTGTCGCTTGCGGGATTTGCGTGGCCAATGGCGATGAGATGGTTTGGTAGTTTAACGCCGCGCTGCCATAGTGGATTGGCATCTGGCGACCTTTACCTAAGTCCTTCTCATTGCTGAACATTTGGTTCATAAACTGTTCAGTGGTAAAGCCGCGATAACGTAGCGCAGCATGTTCACGGTATTGCGCGAGGATCACATCTTCTTGATCAAGTGCGGCCACGCTACCGACGATCGCTGCTTCTTCACCGGTGCAGGTCATATAGAAGCTGATCCGTCCCTGACGCTGTGCGCCAAGCATACGTTCATCGAGTACCCGCGTGAATACGCAAGTATCGTAAATTTTGGTGGCTAAGGCTTCATCTATTACAGGCAAAACCGCGGTTTCATAGGTAGTGCCATCTGCTTGTAGAATTCGAAGGATAGGAATGTGAAGCGATACCTTATCCAAGAAGCCGACACGGTGCACTGTATCAGTGTTGAGTGTTGCTTTGCTCATATTGTGCTCTTGTTATCTCGTTACGCAGCAGAAGAACCACTGCGCCTAATTTATACGAATATGCCGGATGAACATTACGTTAACGTAAACTACCTATCAACCGTTGGCACAGTTCAAACGACAACTAATCCCCTGTGGGCATGTATATAATGCTTTACAAAACTAGCGAACATCTGGCGCGACTGAAGGGATCAGGCAAATCACAGTGCGATTGCCGATGGGCACCTTGGCATTGGGGAAGACAATCGCTTCAAATTCCTGTTCGACTTTAATTTCCTGTCCACCCTCTCGGGCCAATACAAAGCCTTTAGGGAAAGCTCGGAAGTTTTCGACATCGGTCGCGAAGGTAAATTCAAAATCATCAAAATGTTTGTTAATCACCCGACACACTTGATACAGATTCACCTTATCCGCTGAGAATGGCTCAAGCGCTAAGGGTTTGTCTGTGATAAGGCGCATAAACATCTCTTGGGCGGCAATAAAACGCGTCATATCGTTTTGGCCCATGGGATACACCTTACCTAATTCAATGGTAAAGGCATCGGCGCCATACTGCTCGGAGGAAAAATAGCTAAAGGTGGTTGTCGGCTCATGGTGAAATAACACAGTATCGACGCCACTGGCCGCTAAAAACATGATTTGCTCGGCGCTGTAAGCACGGCCGGGACGATAGGGATAAATCGCAAACTTTTCGTGTTTTGACGCCCGCATCGCCGTGTGTAAATCGTAGTGAATTCGCTGGCGCCCTGAGGCTGCGCCCTTAAAGAAGCGGTCAACATAGGCTTCTAATTTTTTCGCCCGCACCCGCTCAGGATTCACTAATCCCGGTGGATTTGAATGCTCGCCACTAAACAGACGATTCATGTTCTCGTCGATAATGCGAGTGCCGTTATTAATCGCTAAAGGGTTACCAATAAGAAAGAGCGTGCGTTGTTTGGCGATGATTTTTTGTTGGAGAAGCTGTTTGATTAAGGTATTGCAGAGTTCGATGGGGGCGGTTTCATTGCCGTGGACACCGCAGGAGAGAATGACATCCTTACCTTGGGCTTGTGCAGGCTCAAAAACGATGACGCCCGTGTCCCACACCTCGACTCGAGTATGTTCCCCTAAGGCGAAACTAAACTCCTCTCCGAGGGTTTCAGGATTAGCGAGGGTCAGCGCGAGAAAATCCTTCGAATCTAACAGAGCTTGTAACACAGAATTCTCCTTATAATAGCGTGTTAAAGACGGGAGTGATGGCAATAACTGCCTGTTTCATGGCACTTATCGCTACCCGCCTTAAAAAGCGCATCCATACTAACACAAGTTTTTGGGCCGTTACTCCGTCATTCTGGTCAAACAAGCGCATTTCGCGGCAAAACAACAGCATCTTAGCCGCATTTGGTCGACATAGGATTAATTTTGTCGACACACTTGCTTTTAGGCATGAGTTTTATCACAATCCTTAGCCATCTAGACTTCTATCAGGATTTATCATGGCGTTAGCAACTTTCGGTGCCGGCTGTTTTTGGGGCGTGGAGTATTTCTTTAGACAAGTCAACGGCGTGACCAACGCGACCTGCGGCTATATGGGTGGCAATAACGAAGCGACCACCTATGAGGAAGTCAAAAAAGGTAAGACAGGCCATGCTGAAGTCGTGCAAGTAGAATTTGACCCTGCGATTGTCAGCTACGACGAGTTACTGGATGTGTTTTGGAAAAACCACAACCCGACCACGCTCAATATGCAGGGCGGCGATATTGGTACTCAATACCGCAGTACCATTTTCTTCCATGATCGTGAGCAAAAAGCGGCGGCAGAAGCCTCAAAACTGGCCTTTGCCCGTTCAGGTCGTTGGGGATTGCGTCATATCGTCACTGAGATTGTGCCGTTACAGCAATTCCATGTGGCAGAGGAATATCATCAAAACTATATCGATAAGAATAACTTACCGAGTTGCCATATCGAGTACTAGGCTTAGCGATTCAGCTCAAACCTGAATAATTTGATCTTACAATCGCTGCAAATAAAAACGCACTCATAGGATTTCAATGAGTGCGTTTTTTTATCGGTAAAAAGAATGCGTAAACGCTAAATCAGGCGCTGAGGGCCTTATCGATCAGGGCTTGTGCGTCCTTAATGATATCGGCAAGATGTTGCTCACTGATAAAGCTCTCACCGTAAATCTTGAATAACGCCTCAGTGCCCGATGGCCGCGCAGCAAACCAACCATTGGCCGTGGTCACTTTAATGCCACCAATTGAAGCATTATTGCCAGGTGCATGGGTCAATACAGCCTCAATGTTCTCACCCGCCAGCGTAGTGGCGTTTAAGGTCTCGGCATTAAGCTTGGCAAATTTGGCTTTGTTCTCAAGGCTAATTGGGCTGTCGATACGCTTGTAGAAGCTTTGACCAAATTGCGCCACTAATTCTTGATGGCGTTGCCCCGGCGTTTTACCTGTGACCGCAAGCATTTCGGCTGCGAGCAGCACTAAAATAAAACCGTCCTTGTCAGTACACCAAGTCGTGCCATCACGGCGCAGGAACGCGGCGCCCGCACTCTCCTCACCGCCAAAGGCAATGGTTGCCTCAGCTAATCCATCGACAAACCACTTAAAGCCAACGGGGACTTCGAGTAATTTTTTGCCATGGAAGGCACAGATTTTATCGATAAGCGCGCTCGATACCAATGTCTTACCAATGGCTAAGCTATCGCTCCACTCTGGTCTGTGGGTTAGCAGATAATCAATCGCTACTGCTAAATAGTGGTTGGGGTCCATCAGCCCGGTGCCCGGACACACGATGCCGTGTCTATCGTAGTCAGGATCGTTACCCACACATAAATCGAAGGATTCTTTATGGGCCAGTAAACCTGCCATCGCATAGGGAGAAGAGCAATCCATGCGGATCTTGCCGTCCTTATCCAATGACATAAAGCTGAAGCTTGGATCGACCTTATCGTTAACTAAAGTGATATCAATGCCATAGTGCTTGGCAATCGGTGCCCAATAATGAATACCGGAGCCGCCTAATGGATCGACACCCAGCTTAAGTTTAGCCTTAGCGATAGCATGCATATCGACCACATTGACTAAATCCGCGACATATGGGGAGATCAAATCGATGGCATGCACATAACCCGAAGCCAATGCATCTGCATAAGCGAGCTTATTAACGCCCTTGAGCGCTGCGCGCAGGTAATCATTTGCGCGGGACTCAATCCACGCAGTGATATTACCTTCAGCAGGGCCACCATGGGGTGGATTGTATTTAATCCCACCATCCTGCGGTGGATTGTGGGATGGCGTAATAATCAAACCATCGCTTAACGCGGCACCACTTAGTGCCGCCTCGCGATTTGCACAAATAATCGCATGTGACACCACAGGCGTTGGCGTAAAACCATCATGTTGCTGGATATGCACAGTCACCTTATTGGCCGCTAACACTTCAATCGCCGACACGTAAGCCGCATAAGATAAAGCGTGGGTATCGATACCTAAAAACAGCGGGCCTTCGATATTCACCGATTGGCGATAATCGACAACGGCTTGGGTAATCGCCCAAATATGGTCTTGGTTAAAGCTCCCTTGAAATGCAGTTCCGCGATGGCCTGAGGTCCCGAATGTCACACGCTGCTCGGCAGCATCCACATTGGGTTTGATGCTGTAATAATGGCTCATCAGCTTTGGAATATTCACCAGATCCGTCTGACTCGCGGTTTGTCCTGCCCGTTGATGTATTGCCACCTGATCCTCTCCTACTGGAAAATCGGTTATTAAATGGAAACGCCGCATCATTGCGGCGTCGATAAGTCGTTATACGCGTTCGGCAATGCCGTTGGCGATTTGGGCATCACAGCCCAATTGCACCAAGGCCTCGGCTAAAATTGTCCGTTTTTTTGCAGTATTGTTGTTGGTCGTTACCCAAAATCCGGTATTACCGATTTCCTTCGGATTTGCGGTGGCGCTAGCCTTGAGTAACTCCTCACGAGAGCGCGCAAAGTAGAGACGATCGCGCCCTTGGATCTGTAAAATTTGCGAAAACTGGGCTTTGTTAAGTTGATACAAGCTCTCGAGCAAAAATAAGAAGCGGCCCACCGCGCCTTTTTGTTGTTCTAACTTATGTTCATCAACCAATTGATTAAAATCGATGACAGACTCGAAGCTTTCTACTTGCGGAACGCTCTGTGGCTCAGGCGTTACCACCTCTAAACTCGGTTGGCTGATCGACTGTGGCTGTGACTGTTCAACCGCATCGACGGACAGGCCGAGTAATCGACGGAGAATATCAGAGGCACTCTCACCAATACGTTCCGTTTTGCTGGCAATATGACGATAGAGCTCTTCATCCACTTCGATGTATTTCATAACCTTATTATCCTTTGTTATTCGATAGGCTTACCGAAAAAGTGCACCACAGGCGATCCTAGCAAAGGATCTGTGCGATCGTTGCCTCAGTGTATCTATCTCTATCAATCTGATAAAGCATCATTAATCTAAAAATGCGTGAAATCGCACATCAAATTAGCACAACGATGTTAATCGCTGAAAAAGCCAGCAAGTTGAAGGTTCTTAATTTCAAAACCGCCACAAGACTTGTCAAACTTAACGCATTGAAGGCACAATTCGCGCAACGTTAGGTACCATAGCACAGGCTATTCCATGAATTTTGTATCTTCTGGTCAAGGAGAAGCTGTCCTCCTTATCCATGGTCTCTTTGGCAATTTAGATAATCTTAAAGGCTTAGGTCAAGTTATCGAAACCCATCATCAAGTCATCCGCGTTGATGTACCTAATCACGGCTTAAGTGAACATTGGCAACAGATGGATTACCCAAGCTTAGCGAAAGCGATGGTGGATTTACTCGATGATCTCAAGCTTGAGCGCGTGCATATTATGGGACATTCCATGGGTGGGAAAATTGCCATGGCAACGGCCCTAGCCTATCCAGAACGCATCATCAGCATGGTTGCCGCTGATATTGCCCCAGTTGCTTATCAGCCACGCCATGATGCGGTATTTGCCGCACTCGAAAGTTTGCCACTTGAAGGCCACACCGATCGCCGTTTTGCCTTGGCCCATTTAACCCATAGCGGCATTGATGAAGCGACAGCCCAATTTCTTCTCAAAAATTTGCAACGGACTGAGACAGGCTTTCGTTGGAAAATGAATTTAAGCGGCTTAAAAGCGTGTTATCCCAATATTATTGGTTGGCATAATCTTGTAGAAGAAAAGCGCCAAACTTACCACGGCCCCAGCCTCTTTATCCGCGGAGGAGACTCAAACTATGTCACTGGTGAACATAGAAATGCCATCATGACACAATTCCCATTGGCACAAGCAAAAACCCTTGAAGGGTGTGGCCATTGGTTACATGCGCAAAAACCTACCATTTTTAACCGGATTGTGTCTGAATTTATTGACAAACACACGGTGTAAATGACAACGATTCTCGACCTAAATCATATAGCCGACACCTTGTTGATGTGATATATTCGCGCCTCTTTTAGCCTTAGAACACTCTAGAGGACTAAGAAAGTATGTTATCTCAGTACATGGAACAAATTGAGACCATCGGCTTGAACCTGTTTTTTGCCGCGATATTTTTCTTTATCGGCATGGCCATCCACGATGTGCTAAAACAAGGTAACGTACCGAAATTCGGTCGATTTATTGTTTGGTTAGTGTTATTTCTCGGCTGCGCCGGGTTTATTGCAAAAGGTATTATCCAGATGTCTTGGGAAGGTTCAGGCATCGGTTAAACAATAAGAACATGGCAAAAGAAGCAACAGATAGAACGACCATTGACCTTTTTGCCAATGAAAAGCGACGGGGACGCCCACGTAGCAATCCTTTGTCCCGTAGCCAGCAACTTAAGGTCAATAAGCGCAACCAGATCCAGCGGGATAAAGCCAAAGGATTAAAGCGAATAGAGTTAAAGGTGTCACAAGATTTATATGACGCCTTGAATGAGCGGGCATTGGCCAGTAACATCAGCCGAAGCCAGTTAATCGAATTAATTCTTCAGCAAAAAATAGAATGCTGAGCAATCGATAGCAGCAAGATTAACGTATAAGTGAACTAGACATAAAGGATAGACAATGGCAACTGTAGGTCTTTTTTTCGGTAGCGACACAGGCAACACCGAAGCTGTCGCCAAGATGATCCAGAAGAAACTGGGTAAGAAAATGGTTGAGGTGAAAGATATCGCCAAAAGTACCAAAGAACAGATCGCAGAATACGACCTGCTGCTGTTCGGTATCCCAACCTGGTATTATGGTGAAGCACAGTGTGACTGGGATGACTTTTTTCCTGAGTTAGAACAGATTGATTTTACAGACAAACTGGTTGCTATTTTCGGTTGTGGTGATCAAGAAGACTACGCGGAATATTTCCTCGATGCCATGGGCATGATTGGCGATATCGTTCAAGCCCGTGGTGGTATTATCATTGGACATTGGCCTACTGCAGGTTACAACTTCGAAGCTTCTAAAGGCTTAGTGGATGACGATCACTTCATCGGTTTAGGGATTGACGAAGACCGTCAACCAGAGCTGACCGAAGAGCGTGTTGATGCTTGGGTCAAACAAATCTACGAAGAAATGTGTTTAGCAGAACTCGAAGACTAAGCCTAGTTTCATCGAGTGAGCTGTGTAAAAAAAGTGGCCCAATGCCGCTTTTTTTACATTTGTTCTCCACGTAAATTAAAGCGATATTTCCAATGGTAGCTCCCCAACATCCCCACTGGGATATCTTCTGTACTGTCGTCGATAACTACGGTGATATTGGCGTTACTTGGCGTTTAGCCAAACAGTTAGTCAATGAATATCAGATCCCTATTAAGCTTTGGGTCGATGACTTAAACAGTTTTTCGCATATTTTACCGGCCCTTGACTCTAACCTCACTTGCCAGATTTTTCATGGCGTGACTATCCTTCATTGGACTACGCCCTTACCTTTGGTATATGAGCCAGGCGAAGTGTTAATTGAAGCCTTCGCCTGCGAATTACCCGATGTAGTGAAGCAACAACTTGCTGAACTGCATATTAAAACACCAAAATCTGTGCCTTTATGGCTTAATTTAGAGTATTTAAGCGCTGAAGATTGGGTCGATGGCTGCCATGGTTTACCCTCGATGCAGGCAAGCGGCATTAGAAAGTATTTCTTTTTCCCGGGCTTTACACCTAAGACGGGTGGACTGATTTGTGAGCGGGAGCTATTTGCCGAGCGCGATTCATGGCAACAGGATAGCGCCAATAAGCTGCAATTATTTGAGCGTCTTGGTCTTAAGGATATTGAAGCGCAAGATACTGTCTATAGCGTCTTTAGTTATGAAACCGAGTCGCTCCCTGCCATATGTGAACTCTGGCAAGCCACGGCCAAACGCGATGGAAAAATTCACGCCCTTATCCCCAAAGGCCGCAGCTTAAACAGTTTGCAGCACATATTGCCCTGCCCTATAGAGGAATTAATACCTGGGCAGCAAATTAAACTGGGGAATTTAACCCTGCATATCTTGCCGATGACCGATCAACAGGGATTTGACCGCCTGCTATGGAGCTGCGACGTTAATATTGTCCGCGGTGAAGATAGCTTCTTACGGGCCCAATGGGCGGCAAAACCTTTTATTTGGCATATTTATCCGCAAGAAGATGATTATCATCTAATAAAATTAGAAGCTTTTATTCGACTTTACTGCGATAATCTGCCCCCTGATATTGCTGACACTTGGTCTAAATTGAACGTTGCATTTAACCAAGGAGAGCAATCCGCCGTGAAAACTCACTGGCAAAACCTAAATCCAGTCTGTTTGCCACTCTTACAACATGCTAAAGAATGGCCAATTGACGCAATAAATGCTGCAGATCTTGCAACTCGGCTAGTCCAATTTGTGAAAAAAAGCTAAGATGCTGCGCTGATATAGAAAATCGACATATAGGAAATTGTGTAATGAAAACTGCTCATGAAATCCGTCCTGGTAACGTGATCATGTTTGAAGGCAGCCCATGGGTTGTACAGAAAACAGAAACAACTCGTTCTGGCCGTAACGCTGCCATCGTTAAGTTAAAGCTGAAAAACTTACTGCTTAACTCTGGTACTGAAACCACTTTTAAAGGTGAAGATAAGTTAGACGATATTATCCTAGATCGTCTGGATTGTACTTATTCTTACTTTGCTGATCCTATGTATGTATTCATGGATGCAGAATACAACCAATACGACGTAGAAGCTGAAAACTTAGGTGATGCAGCAGCTTACATCGTTGACGGTATGGAAGAAACTTGCCAAGTGACTTTCTACGAAGGCAAAGCAATTTCTGTAGAAATGCCAACCACTATCGTACGTGAAGTGATCTACACTGAGCCATCAGCTCGTGGCGATACTTCAGGTAAAGTAATGAAGCCAGCAACTATCACTGGTGGCGGCACTATCAGCGTGGCTGACTTTGTGAAAGTTGGCGACAAGATTGAAATCGATACCCGTACTGGCGAATTTAAAAAGCGCGTATAACCGCCTTTTTTCGTCAGAGAAAGCCAGTGTCCGCACTGGCTTTTTTATTCTTTGGTAAATGCAATAATTTCCTCAGCAATATTGCTTAAAGCAACCTGCCGACTGACTGCGCCGAGCTTCACAGCCTCTTTTGGCATACCATAAACCACACAACTGGCTTCATCCTGTGCCAATGTTGTGGCTCCAGCATGATGCATATCTAGCAAACCCCGAGCACCATCGTCCCCCATACCAGTCATAATTATGCCTAGGGCATTTTTACCCGCAGCATTAGCGACTGAACGAAACAACACATCAACCGAGGGGCGATGCCGACTGACCAACGGTCCGTCCTTAAGCTGAACACGATATTGAGCACCACTACGTTGTAGCAGCATGTGCTTGCCGCCGTTAGCAATGAGCACAAGACCCGGCATCACTCTATCGTTATCTTCGGCTTCTTTCACTTCCATTTCACATAAACTATTTAACCTACTAGCAAAGGCCGCCGTAAAATGCTCTGGCATATGTTGGACAACAACAATACCGGCACTTGTACGTGGCAATGCCGTTAACACGCACTCAAGTGCATGGGTTCCACCCGTTGAAGTTCCGAGTGCAACAACCCGATCCGTGGTTTGGTGTAGCGCATGGTTTGTTGATGTTAACACTACATCGGCGTTATGTTTCGCGGCGACAGGCATTTTTGTGGGGGTATTAACACGCAATTTTGATACTGATGCTTTAGCTGCAGCACGCACGGACTGGAGTAAACGGGCTTGTGATTCCTCCAAAAATCCCTTCAATCCTAATTTAGGTTTAGTAATGATATCAACCGCTCCCGCGGCAAGTGCAGCAATAGTCACTGAAGCACCTTGCTCAGTGAGTGTTGAGCAAATCACGACAGGGGTTGGCCTTTCAGCCATCACTTTTTTTAAGAAAGTAATGCCATCCATTCTTGGCATTTCAATATCAAGAATAATGACATCGGGCCATTGCTGTTCAAATAATTTAAGCGCAAACAACGGATCCCGAGCACAGCCTAATAAGGTAATATCAGGCTGGTTAGCTAACATGCTGCTGATCACTTGTCTGACAACTGCTGAGTCATCGACTATGGCGACATTAATCACAAAGCCCCCTTAAGTCTTGTTAATCCGACCAAATCACCACCGAGTTATTAGAGGTACGCATATCTTCACTCGCTTTATTAAAATATCGGTATTCTTCATCCTGAAGTGACGCAATTTCTTCATATTTATTCTCGATTAAACTGCGATACACCGAATAATCCGACGGATCGAAATAAATTATTCGACCAGAATGGCCTCCAAGATCTTCACTAATAACAGGGATTCGTTCACGTTGTAGAAACTGTCTAACAAAATCAATATTCATCCCGCCAATATCATAGTGATTAAGGATATTGTCAGCACACAAAGATAAAACATTCGCGCCTCCAAATATTTTACTCTGCAAATATTGCCGCTGTGCTCCTAACTTTAGCATGGCATTGATTAAGATCTCCATGGCATGAACACCATAGTAACCTGCGCGAGAATCAAGAAAATGTGTAAGCTTGCGCCGATCAGCAGCCAATAAAAAGTGATTCATTCCAATGACCTGAGCCTTGGGATCAAATAAACATACTGCCACACATGAGCCCAATAATGTCTTTATGACTTCGTTTTTCGCCGTCACATAATGCTCACCAGGGCCAATCATGATTACTGTTCTTTGATTTAAGGCTATCTTTTCCACATCAAATCCTTTGATAGATAGAAGGTTTAATCTGCTTTAACCCATGTTTTACGTGCATCAAGGATTCGGTATGTGAAATAAACAAATAACCACCGACTTTCAACTGCTTTATTACATGGTTTATGACCCTTTGCTTAGACTCAGCATCAAAATAAATCATTACATTACGAATAAAGATTAAGTCGCACATCCCGACACTTTCACAGGATTGAGTCAGATTCATCGCAAAAAAGCTAACTTTACTCTTTAAGCTTTGGTCAATTAAAAATGTACCGTTTTGCTTACCCACCCCCTTTAAGCAATACTTCTGTAATCTCTCAAAGCCGATGGCGTCATTACGTTCAAGGGGATAATGTGCCATTTCAGCCTTCGCTAGCACCCGCTGGCTAATATCAGACCCCTGCACTTGCCAGTGACCATCAATCCCTAAATGATCCGCCAACAGCATGGCTAAGCTGTAAGCCTCCTCTCCAGATGAACAAGCTGCTGACCATACCTGCCAGCTTTTTTTTTGTGGATGTGTTTTTATTAGGTGTTTAACAAATTCAAAATGCTCTATTTCACGAAAAAAGAACGTTTCATTGGTCGTCAAAGCATCTATAAAATGATGATATTCAATATGTTCAGAGTGTTTTTTGACGAACTCAAAGTAATCTCCATAGTTTTCATAACCGGTTTCTTTTAGGCGTCGACATAATCGACTAGCCACCAATGATTTTTTAATGTCGCTCAAGAATATACCGGCCTCCTCATACAAAAATTGCCGGATATGTTCAAATTCCCTTTGCGTTAAGGCGGTATGTTCAAGCTGCAACGGTGAGGACTTCATAGTGCTTCATCAGTGGCATCAGCTGCATGAAAATTGAGTTGGCTAATTGCACTAATGTCGGCCACCGACAGCACATAATTGATATCAAGTAATATCATAAAATGTTCGCCAACTCGCCCCATTGCGCGAATGAAGTCAACTCTGAGATCGGCACCAAAATCCGGTGGCGGCTGTGTATGTTCATCATCAATTTCAAGGATTTCATTCACTTCATCCACTAACATCCCAATGGTTTGCTGCTCATCTTCGTGACTGACTTCTACCAATACAATACAACTTTTTTTTGAGATGACCGTTGTCAGACGCCCTAGCCTTTTTGACAAATCAATAACAGGAACGACCTTACCTCGTAAATTAATAATACCGCACAAAAATTCTGGCATCATAGGCACCCGCGTAATGCCTTCAATTTCAATGATCTCTTTTACATCTAAAATACCAATTGCAAAGGTATCATTCCCTGACTGAAAGGTAAGATATTGGGTAATATCTCCCACTGAATTGGCCTTTATCTCATTCACTAATTGATTCATGATAGGCCCCTATCAGAATCGTTCGAAATCGGTACGTTCAACATGTTGCTTAGCTTTGGCTGTCTTACGCCCAGAAGCTGCCATTACTGTTGATTTACCTTGATGAGATCTTTCACTACTGATGGCAAGTTTAAAAAACTCTACTGCGTCAAGTAGTTGATTAGCCTGACCGTTTAACTCCTCTGATGTCGCGGCTAACTCTTCTGACGCAGATGCATTCTGCTGTGTGGCTTTATCAAGCTGTAACATAGAGTCATTAATCTGGCTGATCCCAATAGCTTGTTCCTCAGAGGAGGAACTAATTTCCTGAACCAAATCAGATGTTTTTTGGATATTAGGCACAATATTAGCGATCAAACGGCCAGCATTTTCAGCAATACCAACACTTTCACTGGCTAGTTTATTAATTTCTTGTGCCGTTAAGCTGCTGTTTTCAGCTAATTTTCTAACCTCGGAGGCGACAACGGTAAAGCCTTTACCATGTTCACCAGCACGGGCCGCCTCAATGGCCGCATTGAGACTTAATAGATTAGTTTTATATGCAATGTCTTCTATTAGGCTAATTTTCGCCGCAATCTGTTTCATTGCGGCAACGGTTTGTTCTACCGCTATTCCACCTTGTCGTGCTTCTTCAGCGGCTACCGTTGCCATATTATTGGTAACCCTAGCATTTTCGGAGTTCTGCTGGACAGATGCATTTAACTCTTCAACGGCACTGGTCGTCTCTTCGACACTAGCAGCCTGCTCTGTTGCTCCTTGGCTTAGACTTTGAGCGGTACTACTGACCTGTGAAGAAGCACTAGACAAATTATCTGCACCACTTCGAACCTGAGCAATCACAGAAGTAAGACTATCAATCATATCAATCATCGCCTTATAAACCCCCGTCGCATTTTCACGCTGTTTTAGCTCTACCGTTAAGTCTCCGTTAGCGATTGCGCGCGCAATCGTTTCCATATCACGAGGTTCTCCGCCCAACGGTTTTTTAATTAACTTCACTAAAAACCATGCCAAGAAAATGCCGATCAAAATAGCGGCGATAGATACACTAATAACAGTGGTAAGGGTCTGCTCATTCTGTGCTTTAACAATAGGACCAAGGGCATCTTGCCTTTTTTGGATGGTTAATTTGATATCTTCAGTTTGGCGCGCAACATCAGCACCGATACGGTCGAGTTGATTTTGCACAATATCGTTTCTTTCGCTAATAGTGCTATAAACTGACTTTAACGAAGACGCATAATTGTCAATGCTGCTGGTAAATTGTAATAATTTTGATTGTGCATCTAGATCTATTGCCACAGTTTTTAAGGCAGAAAGACGCTCTCCCTTAGCTAAATCAATAGCCATCAGCGCCTGCTGTAAATCGGCATCTAAATTTGTTTCAAGGAATTTAGATGCTGCTAAACGAGCAGTCAATATCGATTCGAGCACAGAACCCTGAAGGATCCCCTCATAAATCAGCCATAGCATAGCCATATTTGAGCAACTGATTGGCGAATAATACCCAGGCCGCCAGCAATTCTTTCTCCGTGATTTGATAATCAGGCCGCCTGAGTACCTCCAA
>NZ_LGYY01000165.1:0-200 GCF_001308045.1 Shewanella sp. Sh95 | reverse complement strand
GCTGCCGCTCGACTTGCATGTGTTAGGCCTGCCGCCAGCGTTCAATCTGAGCCATGATCAAACTCTTCAATTAAAAGTTTTTTGTTTAACTCGCGTTAAACGACTCAATGAATTCTACTGTTTTGATCCGCTTTGCTCACTAAGAAGCATCGCGTTTCAATTCATACATTACTGTATGTACATATTGCTATGAACACTCA
>NZ_LGYY01000080.1:0-204 GCF_001308045.1 Shewanella sp. Sh95 | reverse complement strand
GCTGCCGCTCGACTTGCATGTGTTAGGCCTGCCGCCAGCGTTCAATCTGAGCCATGATCAAACTCTTCAATTAAAAGTTTTTTGTTTAACTCGCGTTAAACGACTCAATGAATTCTACTGTTTTGATCCGCTTTGCTCACTAAGAAGCATCGCGTTTCAATTCATACATTACTGTATGTACATATTGCTATGAACACTCATTCA
>NZ_LGYY01000182.1:0-207 GCF_001308045.1 Shewanella sp. Sh95 | reverse complement strand
TGAGTGTTCACACAGATGGCTTGTTGAACTTCCTGTAAGGGAAGGGAGAGCGACATGCACCGCGAGCCGGTATGCATTGTTCTTTAACAATTTGGAAAGCTGATAGTAATTAACGCAATGATGTCTGTCGTTGTGTTAATACGAAAAAAATTGAGTTCTTAAAACACTTGTTAAGTGTCTTGAATATTCAAGTCTAAGGCGAGTCCA
>NZ_LGYY01000085.1:0-221 GCF_001308045.1 Shewanella sp. Sh95 | reverse complement strand
CGGTTCGATCCCGCATAGCTCCACCATTTACTGCATTATGGTTAGAGATGCCAAAGATAAACTAAAACATTATCTTTGGCTTTTTTAAGCCCGCTCTTTAACAATTTGGAAAGCTGATAGTAATTAATACAATGATGTCTGTCGTTGTGTTAATACGAAAAAAATTGAGTTCTTAAAACACTTGTTAAGTGTCTTGAATATTCAAGTCTAAGGCGAGTCCA
>NZ_LGYY01000194.1:0-221 GCF_001308045.1 Shewanella sp. Sh95 | reverse complement strand
CGGTTCGATCCCGCATAGCTCCACCATTTACTGCATTATGGTTAGAGATGCCAAAGATAAACTAAAACATTATCTTTGGCTTTTTTAAGCCCGCTCTTTAACAATTTGGAAAGCTGATAGTAATTAACGCAATGATGTCTGTCGTTGTGTTAATACGAAAAAAATTGAGTTCTTAAAACACTTGTTAAGTGTCTTGAATATTCAAGTCTAAGGCGAGTCCA
>NZ_LGYY01000072.1:0-229 GCF_001308045.1 Shewanella sp. Sh95 | reverse complement strand
CCGTCTTTGTCGATCGTAGATGACGGCAATCCAGCGGATGGCCCACTCACGCAAGACGAAATCAAAGGTGATGGCGGAGAGGTGTTGTTGGCTGCATCGGTTTGGGTCGCGGTGACCGTGATGCTGCCACCTTCACCCGGGGCGGTTTCCGTCCAGCTGATAACGCCGGTGGTGGCGTTGTAGCTGTAGCCTGTCGCCGGAGTGCCGTCAGCAAACTGCAGCGCCCCAT
>NZ_LGYY01000248.1:0-236 GCF_001308045.1 Shewanella sp. Sh95 | reverse complement strand
GGATTGGTGGGTCAGAGTGGACTTGAACCACCGACCTCACCCTTATCAGGGGTGCGCTCTAACCAGCTGAGCTACAGACCCATCTTTTACTCTATCTTCTATCAAGCAAATCTGTGTGAACACTCAACAAACATCGAGTTAGTCGTATAGGTAAGGAGGTGATCCAGCCCCAGGTTCCCCTAGGGCTACCTTGTTACGACTTCACCCCAGTCATGAACCACAAAGTGGTGAGCGCC
>NZ_LGYY01000160.1:0-237 GCF_001308045.1 Shewanella sp. Sh95 | reverse complement strand
CAGACATCATTGCGTTAATTACTATCAGCTTTCCAAATTGTTAAAGAACAATGCATACCGGCTCGCGGTGCATGTCGCTCTCCCTTCCCTTACAGGAAGTTCAACAAGCCATCTGTGTGAACACTCAGCAAACATCGAGTTAGTCGTATAGGTAAGGAGGTGATCCAGCCCCAGGTTCCCCTAGGGCTACCTTGTTACGACTTCACCCCAGTCATGAACCACAAAGTGGTGAGCGCC
>NZ_LGYY01000137.1:0-237 GCF_001308045.1 Shewanella sp. Sh95 | reverse complement strand
GGCGCTCACCACTTTGTGGTTCATGACTGGGGTGAAGTCGTAACAAGGTAGCCCTAGGGGAACCTGGGGCTGGATCACCTCCTTACCTATACGACTAACTCGATGTTTGCTGAGTGTTCACACAGATTTGCTTGATAGAAGATAGAGTAAAAGATGGGTCTGTAGCTCAGCTGGTTAGAGCGCACCCCTGATAAGGGTGAGGTCGGTGGTTCAAGTCCACTCTGACCCACCAATCCT
>NZ_LGYY01000168.1:0-54990 GCF_001308045.1 Shewanella sp. Sh95 | reverse complement strand
TTGGAGGTACTCAGGCGGCCTGATTATCAAATCACGGAGAAAGAATTGCTGGCGGCCTGGGTATTATTCGCCAATCAGTTGCTCAAATATGGCTATGCTATGGCTGATTTATGAGGGGATCCTTCAGTGTTACGTATCAATTGGAGATTGTGATGAAGCATTTACATAAGTGGATAGTCGGAATTGGATTATTTACCGCAGTATTAGGGTCGGTGCAGGCCATGACCATATCGAGCAAAGATATTGGCGAAGGTCAGCAATTATCTAATCAATTTGTTTTTAATGGGTTTGGCTGTACAGGCGCAAATATTTCGCCCCAACTTGCTTGGCGCGATGCCCCTGAAGGCACGAAAGCCTATGCGGTGACGGCGTATGATCCCGATGCACCCACGGGCAGCGGCTGGTGGCATTGGGCAGTTTATAATATTGGTGGCGATCAACAGCAATTAGCGCAAGGTGCGGGTTCTAAAGCCAATGCATTACCTAAAGGGGCGATTGCGCTAAAGAATGATTTTGGCACCACCGACTTTGGTGGTGCCTGTCCGCCACAGGGGCACGGAATGCATCGATATGAATTTACAGTGTGGGCGCTACCGTCGCCATTAGAGTTACCTAAGGATGCCTCACCCGCGCTGTTAGGCTTTATGCTCAATGCACAAGCTTTAGGGCACGCTAAGCTGACCGCAGTGTATCACCGCTGATATTACAGGGCTGATGTATGATCCGCATGTTTGAATACGACTCGAAACAGGCGCAGTCACTCTCACGGGTGCCTGTGCATCAGCCCTCGATTATTAGAGTGATCCAAGGGGAAAAGTCGTTGCTTTGGCAAGATGATACCCTCGCCGTGAATGCGGAACAGCTATTATTGTTACCCGCCGGAAGCCATATCAGTTTCGTCAATCGGCCGATGAGCGGACGTTACCGAGCGGTGCAACTCGTCTTGCCCTATGAGTTGCCCTCAGGCGTTACGTTGGCGGCAACCGATAGGATGATGCCAAAGCCTACACAAACGATCTCACGCTCGGTCGATTTTGCCTGGAATGCGTTACTGCATAGCCTGACCTTGGCGCTGCCCACATCGGTGCAGATGCATTATTTAGCCGCATTATTGTTAAGTTTGCCGCAGCAAAGTAGTGTGAATTGGCTTTATGGGCATAAGCAATCGAGTGTCACCCAAGCTGTATTGGCAATACTGAGTCAACATCCTTCTGCCCCATGGCAGCAAGAGGAAATCGCCGACAAGTTGCATATGAGCAGTGCCAGTTTAAGACGTAAACTGGCGCAGGAAGACACTAGCTTTAGGCAATTACTTGCCGAAGTGCGCTTGTGCCAGGGTTTAGCACTGTTGCAAAACTCTAGCGATTCAGTTTTACAAGTCGCATTGTCTTGCGGGTACTTGTCAGCAGAAAAATTTTCGGCACGCTTTAAACAAACTTTCGGCCTGACACCCGCTGCATATCGCCGTACACTGTGAGTCGTCAATATCGTTAAATTAGGAAGTAGACATGGCAGAAGAGCAATTTACTGAAACTGGTTTTTGGAACAAAATCAAAATGTTTGGTCGCCAGGCTGGGCGTGAGGTGGTTGAGCGTGCTTTGTGGCTTTACTATGCTGCGCAAAAGCCTAATACACCTACGTGGGCCAAGTCGGTAATTTTTGGGGCCTTGGCGTATTTTATCTCGCCTTTAGATGCGATTCCCGATTTAACGCCGTTAGTCGGTTTTACTGATGATTTAGGGGCGTTAGCGGCGGCGTTGACTATGGTAACGCTTTATATTGATGATGAGGTTAAATCACTGGCTGCGGCTAAGTTAGCGTTGTGGTTTGGCGATGAGCCGATAACGCCTAAATCTTGATATATCTGAGCATTAAACCTTAAAAATATGATTTTATTAGTGGTTAATGAAGATGAGTTGGCTTAGTTTTTTGAGGATAAAAAAATTTTCTGTTAAACGTTTCACTATTACGCAATTGCGCTATATGCTAGCGCTGTTTTGTGAACCCATTGTGTGTGTTTAGGCAAATAAATGAAAAATATTATGGTGGTGATCCTGTGGTTGATAGGAGTCTCTGCCACCACTCCCGTGTTCGCCGATAAGGCCTCGCCAGAACAACTCGCTCGTCTGTACCTCGATTTTATGGCTCAAACTAGTCGTCAGAGTGAAACTCTGTGGCCGGGATTTCGTCTCGACGATAAAGTCCACCTATTCAGCTATGCGGGCAGTGTTTGGTTACGTCAGCCCGGTGGTGAGATTATTAAAGACAACAGTGTGTTAGAGTCAGTTAACCTTCACTCTGGTCTATCAGTTAATTTTGGTTTTCCTCAGTATCAAGGGGTGGCTGGTGTGCTGATCCAGCTCGAGTCTCCCACGATTCAATTTGATAGTACGACAAAAACTGCCGATTTGCCTTTCGTGATTTGGGCTGGCAATAGCGTGCATGAGGCGTTTCATTTTTACGCTCAATCCGAGTGGCGTGTATTAGAGGACGCTCGCCGCTATGAAGGGGAGGTCTACCCGCTTAATTTTGATGCGCGCTATTACCGTCTTCAGTTATTCAACTCGCTCATGTCAGCCTTAAAACAGCCCGAGCAACAAGCATTGTACTTAGGCCATGCGGCTTACTGGTTGCAGGCATGGCGTCAAACGGCGCCTAACGAAGATAAAGTCAGTTATGTGAGTGATTTAGTCGAAGGCAGTGCAAAATACGTTGAGTTGATTGCGGGCGCGCGCTTCCTGAGCCAAAACCAAACCTATCTCGGTTATCAACAGATACTGCTGCAATATGTGCAGGATTATTATCAACAGCAGCAAATGCTTGGCGGTTGGACGGCCGAAGCTGAGAATATCGGCGCACTTGCGGGAATACTGTTAGACAGCACTCAAGATGCCTATGTGTGGAAAGAGTCAGTGATGTCGGGCATGTTGCCTGTGGATTTACTACTGGGTCGCATTAAGCCGATTACTCCACCGGTTGGGCAAAATAGTGCACAGAAGAAACGTCTGCAAGATATGCTGGCTTACTATCCGTCGACTGACCAAAAATTGGCTCAGCTGTTGCGAGATGTGCAGGACCCCAAGGTGCCACTATTGGTCATGCCGAGCGTGAGCGATAGCAGTAGTTTTATGGATGTGGGGGAAGTTCGTTCCGGGTTTTATGTCGTGCCTTATCAAGAGGAAATGACTCAGGCTTATTTAGGGATGAGTGTGCAATTTAGTAACTTAAATGTCAGTGGTAGCCCCTTGTTGGATGTGCCTTTGCAAAATTATTGTGAGGGCATTGAAGCCGCAACTCTGTTACCTTTGGGGTTTACCTTCCAACGCGAAGGTCAGTATCTGGTGTTTAATGAGCCGGAAATCCACGGAACAATAAGGGTTTCTGCAAGTGTTGTTGAGGGAAGAACCCTCTACTGTGCGATGAATTAATATGAGAAAAAATCAGCTCGAATTTACCTACATGCGCGGCATTGCGATTATTTTTATCGTGCTTGGGCATAGTATTTACAACTCTGGGGAAGGGTTTCCGTTATTGCTGGAAAATTTACTCAGGGGAGGCACGGCGTTGTTCGTGTTTATCTCTGGTTATTTTTTTCATCGGATTTTTTATAAGGATTTCGATTACGGTAAGTTCATGAAGAATAAAGTGCAAAATGTGCTTTATCCCTTCTTAGTGGTTTCCGCTGTTGGCTTATTCTGCTTAAGTTTACGCTGGATTTTTATGGAGCATCAGCCACTTGAACAGTTGTTGCTCAGTATTTTTTATACCGTACGAAATGGTTACATCTTGTACCCGCATTGGTATATCCCTTTTATCATGGCAGTGTTTTTATTGTCGCCAGTATTTTTATGGTTTATTCGCTGCTCACAGCAAATGCGTTGGACGCTATTTGTACTGAGTTGTGTGGTGGCAATTTTGCTCCACAGACCCATAGGCAACGTTAACTTTATTCATTCAGTCGTTTATTTTATGCCTTTCTATTTGATTGGTATTTTATATTCCCAAGATGAACATCTTGTGTCGCGCTATGGTTCCATTTTAAGTGCGCTAGCAGGAATTTTCCTTGTCGTGAGCTTGGTTGAACAGAGTTATATAGTGCAGCATGTGGGTAACTATCATAAAGCACCGTTTGAATATAACGGCATCGACTGGCAGTTTATCCAAAAACTGAGCCTGTGTGTGTTGGTGCTTAACTTCTGTGATTGGTTGTCAAAACGTAGTCGCTTACCTTGGCTTATCGAAATCGCCGAAATGAGTTTTGCGATTTTCTTTATCCATCCGCTGTTCGATATGTTGTTTAATACCACTGCAACGATATTCCGTTTCCGTTTTCCGCCTGGGTCTGCTATCACGAGTATTCTGTTCTCGGCAGCGATTTTTCTCTTCCTAATGGTGGGCAGTATTATCACGGCACGCTTTATCAAAAAACGTTTAGGTAACCGTTCTCGTCTTTACATCGGTTGGTAATCCTTCACAAGTACAGGGGAATTAAGTTTAAATTTATTCCCCTGTGTTAGCGTGTTTTGCATTGAATTTCCCATGGAAAACATAATGCAAACTATCACCTTAGCACGTCTTGGAATTGTCGGCCTATGGATGGCAACGCCAGTATTTGCCAATGCGACTCCCAAACCTGCACTTGCCATAGAACAAGAGACTTTCTTCAATCAATTAGCCGCCCATTGCGGTAAAGCGTTTGCGGGTAAAGTCGTCTCAAAGGACAGCGCCGATGCGGCTTTTCGTGATAAAGCGCTGGTGATGCATGTGCGCGAATGCAGCGATACTGAGCTGAAAATCCCATTCCATGTGGGAGACGACCACTCCCGTACTTGGGTGATCACTAAAACGGAACAGGGGTTAAGGCTAAAGCACGATCACCGCCATCAAGATGGGACTGAAGATAAAGTCACTATGTATGGTGGCGATACCGCCAGTATGGGAACCAGTCAAAAGCAATCATTTCCCATCGATCAGGCATCGATTGATAACTTTATGCAAAATGGCCTAACCCAGTCTGTCACCAATGTGTGGCATATAGAAGTTACGCCAAACACCTTCAGTTATTTACTCACTCGGGAAGCCCGTCATTTTCAAGTGGATTTTGATCTAACCCAACCGCAGCCTTTCCCGCCAGTTCCTTGGGGACATGAGTAGGTTAAAGCGTAATTAAAACAAAACCTCTGAGCTTTTCGAGTTCAGAGGTTTTCTGGAAGCGGTCTTGTAATCTTAGTTAGCCCTAGGCTCGAAGGTAAAAGATTGTCCCGCCAGTGCGGCTTCAAACATTAGTCCACCCTTGGCAACGGTAAAGACTGCCATGCCATTGATATAGGCTGCGGTAGCCGATTGATTACCACCGGCTTGACCTGCACCTGCCGAGTTGCCTGTGGTGCCCGCTTTGGCGTTAGCACCCATATTAATGGCAACGGCGGAGGCTTGGGCATCAAACTCAAAACTGCCACTGGTGAACTCATTGTAGGATTTGGCATCTTTAAAGAAGATGATTTCACTATAGGCTTGTCCTCCTAGCTGAAAACCGATGGAAAGTTGGGTCAGGCTGGAGTCTCCCATATATTGCCCCGCTTGAAAGACGCGACCTTTGCCGTAGGCGGCGCCAATACCAATCCCACCTTTGCCAACTGTTGGAAAGAGGGCGTAGCCATAGGCGGTATCAAAAAATTTGCGGGTTTCCTTGGCTTGGTGAAAATTTTTTAAAGCCTCAGTGTAACTATCATCTGCTTGCGCAGCTGGTGCCAGTAAGCTAGCAATCAAGCAAGTCGATGCGACAACAAAAGATAAAATTGATTTCATGGCGTTCCTCCTTAAGTCTTGGTTCCATCAGACTACCCTTTGTTGCCACAAATGACAGCCTAAAGCTGCGTTAATGTCAGCTCGGATTCAGTTTTTCAATAAGACATGCTGCCAGTTTTGATTGCTAAGCGATGGTTTAGTTCTGAGGTGGATTGGGCGTGGTAGTCGATTTTTCCTTGCTATCGTTCGATTCTTGCTGCAGTTGCTGAATAAATTCAAACTCCTCTGGGGTGAGCACTCCTGAAGATGAAGATTCAACTTTGGGTTTAGGCACTGATAAATGGCCTTTCAAATACGCTGTGCGAGTGATCTGCTTTAGACCATAGGCGGCAAGTAAGTAAAAACTTAATAGTAAGCTTAAGCGGGGTAAGGCGTGGGATAAGGCTGAAAGCGAGTCGCCTAGATAAAAAGGCAGCACAACCACAAATACACGCAGTAGCCAGTTAAATAACATCGCTAAGGTTAGGCCAAATAACCAGCGGAACCGGATGAGTTTCAAGGTGTCCTGTGGTGCATCGCTCAATGGCGGTTGACTGACTTTATATTGTTTAAGTAGATGCCACAGAGCGACAAAATAGGCAGCTGTTTGAGTAAACAGCAACAACGGCATTGCTAAACTCCAGTGGCTGAAATCGATCGTCAGCGGATTATTAAAGAATTCAGCCTGAAACCAAATGGCGTTTTTATGTAAGTTGAGCCGCAAAGTAATATCTATAACTGCAAGCAGTAGTGTGATAATCGCCGGCCAATAATGCCATGAAAAACCAATAGGCTCAGTATGTTGCTCTAAACTGCGTTTGCAATAGAGGTAAAGCAGTGGCATGAGTAAAAAATAAATCGGGGCAAGCAAATTAAATAATATGTGGATAGGAATTGGCGTGTTATCACGGTTAAGCATTCCCGTCAGAAAATACAGTGCGATGAGACTTAGAAAAGCCGCCAATAGCTTTTGATTATTGTCCGAATGATAAAAGTAACGAATATAAATAGCTAACGCGAGGCAATGTAAGCCACCAAATAGGGATAACCACCAATAGGCTTGAGCAAAAAATGTATTAAATTCGTTCATTTTGTCACCTCGACGACCTGTTATATCAGGGAAATTCGAGGCGAAAAAGCATTCCTAGGTATTTTTCTGTGAAATGGCGATGCGTTGATGACGATTAGATGCGGCTTCGGGGACTGACGCAGGTACGGGATGACGCTCGGCCAGTAAGTGTTTGATTGCACGAATGGGATGCGGTAACAGCATTCTCGGCCCCGCGAAAATCATGATCTCTTTGACCTGCGCCTTTTGGGCGGGCTTGTAGCAATGCACTGGGCACTTATTGCAGGTGGGCTTATCTTGCCCATAGGGACAACGGTCGAGGCGAACGGCTGCATACTCTAGCAGTGCTAAACATTCTTCACACAGGCCGGATGCCGTTTGGCCTTGGTGCTTAGCTTTGCAATAGATCTTCGCCATCGCGCTAATGGTTTGATGCTCGTAGCGCAGTTTGCCTGTGAGTAGGGCCGCTGAGTCCATGGGAATACCTTAGTCTGTTACTCGGATAATCCCATCATAAGCAGCGGCACGGGCTTGTTCAAAACGTAAGTGTCAATTTATGAAGATGCGCACAAAATAAGACTTTAAATGTGCATTACCTTATCGGCGGCCAGAGTCCAGCGGGTGAGATCCTGTAAGGTGCCAATTTCAGCGCCTTCGAGCAGCATATCCGTATTCACTCCTCGCGCTTGAGCGCAGGTTTTACACAGTAAAATCGGGACTTGCTGAGCACTAAGGATCTCAAACATTTGCTGCAAGTTATAGCTTAAATCAGGCGTTGTCTGCTGTTTGAGTGCCCCAAATACCGCATCTGACATCAAAAAGATTTTGAGATCAACATCTTGCTCGGTTTGATCCTTGAGGGCTAAAGCAATGCGCAGGCTGTTAAACAGTTTTTCTGTGCCGTATGGGCTCGCGTGGGCAACAATAAGAATTTTTTGCATTAGGCTTTCCTTAATTTTTTGCAAACGGTCATAAACCTTAGCAGTCTAGCCGAATTGCTTATATCGATTTGCGTGCAAGATCGGATAAAACGGCATAAATACTTGATTTACCCAGACACTATGGACTTTAATAGCGGTTAATCACTGCTCAACTTTTGGACAAAACTCCTTGTCAGTCGCAGACTACTGAGTCGTTCTGGCAAGCCAACTGCAATAGCTTCTAACAGGAAGCAGCCATAAAAGGTGAAGAAGAATGAAGGTCATTGTCGTTTTAATACTGATCGCTATCGGAGTGTTTTTATTTCGTCGTGCCCAGCGCTTGGCGAAGGAAGAGCAAGAGGCAATGATGACAAAAAAAACAACTGAAATGACAAAGGATACTAATTCTTTCCCAGAAGTGGCTGAATCTACGCCCGAAGTTACTCCTCCAGTGAATAATACGCCTGAAGACGCTTCTGCTACTGTGAAAGCGCCTGAGATTGAATTAATGCCAAGGGAAGAGGAGCATCAGCCTAGCCGCGCCGAAATCGTTGCAATAAGTGAAGATATTATCGATGTTGATATTCCCGCTGTGCCCAATGAAGACCCTGTGATTATCTTGGCCGACGCCTCTGAAAAAATTGAGAGAGAGGCTGAAATTAAACCAGTATCCTCCGAGGCCGAAGGCCTTGCATCACCAGGCTCATGGGCGAATGTGACATTGCAGCGTGCGTTCGAAGGTTATCAAAGTGCAGAGACCGAACTTGCGCGCTATAACGCGTTACAGGATGTGATTACAGAGTGTTATAAGCAGCGAAAATCGACTGACTATTTAGCCTATGGTGCAGCACTGTGTGAGCTTTATCTGGCATTATTCCACCGAGCGAATGCCACCAAGCCAAAACAGGTTGAGCTTAAAACCACTGGCTTTATGCAACTTGCAACATTATTAAATGATACTCAAGCCTTTAACGAAGCTATCGCGCTATGTCAGCAGGCTGTCTCGCTTGGCTTAACCGACGGTACTGTCACTGGATTCGAAGGCCGGATCAGCCGTATTGAGAAGGCGCAGGCAAAAGCTGCAACTGCATAAAAGTTGATAGTAAGAATGACTATGTTGTCATGGCGTAAGGTTAAAGACTCTGGCATAAACTGGTTAATTCTAGCGCCTCAAATGCCCATAACCTAAAAGCGGTTATTTAACGGCTAAAAGCCGTGTAGAATCCGGAGACTTACCGCGCAAAAGGCGAACTAAGGTTCGCTTTTTTTATGAGCTATTTTTATGAAGTGTGTTGCGAGTTTCTTGAATCAAATCGTCAAAATGAAATTATCCTTGGTTGTCTTATTTGCCAGCTTGAGCCTTGGGCTGACAGGTTGCACTAAAACCCCGGAATGGACGCTATTTTATTATCCTAAGGCGATCTCGCTGCCAACGACGCCGTTACAACCTGATGATATCAATGGTTATTACGACACTCTCGAACAATGCCAGCGCAAAGCCCATGGATTACAGCGTTTAACGGGGTCAGGTATGAGTGGCTTCGAGACCAGCGGCGCCGGCGTATATCAATGTGGCCAGCAGTGTGAGTTGAACGATAAGTCCGTGCTGGTGTGCAAGCTGCTCACTCAATAGGGAATGTATTGATGAAGTTCAAACAGGATTTTTTCACCCAATTGCCTGAGTTTTATTCCCAAGTCTATCCGCAGGGCATTAGTAACCCCCATTGGCTCGCTTGGAGTGACGATGCCGCGTCATTAATTGGCTTAAATCAGCCAACAGATGAGTTATTACAGGGCTTATCGGGTAACGCGGCTGTTGAAGGTGCAAGCTATTATGCGCAGGTTTATAGCGGGCACCAGTTTGGTGGCTATACCCCTAGATTAGGCGATGGGCGCTCGATTATTCTCGGTGAAGCAATCGGCCCTAATGGTGCATGGGATGTGGCACTCAAAGGCGGCGGGCCGACCCCTTATTCTCGTCATGGTGATGGCAGAGCCGTAATGCGCTCTGCGGTGCGGGAGTTTCTCGTTTCTGAGGCATTGCACCATTTAGGTGTGCCAACGACCCGTGCCTTGGCGGTGATCGGCTCTGATATGCCCGTTTGGCGCGAGAGCCAAGAAACCGCAGCCATTACTGTGCGTTTGGCGCGCAGCCATATCCGTTTCGGTCATTTCGAATTTTTCTGCCATAGCGAGCGTGGTCAAGCCGATAAGCTGACGCAATTGCTCAACTTTACCTTGAAGCAGCATTATCCGCATCTGAGTTGCGATCTGGCGGGTTATAAAGCTTGGTTTTTACAGGTGGTGCAAGATACCGCTAAGCTCATCGCCCATTGGCAGGCTATCGGTTTTGCCCACGGGGTGATGAACACCGATAATATGTCGATTCTTGGTGATAGTTTCGATTTTGGCCCGTTTGCCTTCCTCGATACCTTCCAAGAAGACTTTATTTGCAATCATTCCGATCCAGAGGGGCGTTATGCCTTTGGGCAGCAGCCCGGCATTGGGCTGTGGAACCTGCAACGTTTAGCGCAGGCGTTGACGCCTGTGATCCCGTCCGATGATTTAATTGCCGCTTTGAATCAATATCAACATGCTCTAGTGCAGCATTATTTGATGCTGATGCGCGCTAAGTTAGGACTCGCTGAGCGAGCGGATTCGACAGCCGAGCAGGATCAACAGGACTTAGAACTCATTGGCCGCTTTACCGTGTTGATGGAGAAAAATCAGCTGGATTACAGCAACACTTGGCGTCGATTTGGTCAGCTTGATCCTAGCAGTGTGCACTCGCCTTTGCGGGATGATTTTATTGATCTCAACGAGTTCGATACTTGGTATCAGGCATATCAGGTGCGGCTTGGTAAGGTTACTGATGTTGAGGCGTGGCAGCAGGCGCGTAATAACATCAATCCCAAGTATATTTTGCGCAACTATTTGGCCCAAGAAGCGATTATCGCCGTTGAAGAAGGGGATCTTGCGCCGCTACAGCGTTTGCACCAAGTGTTGCGTCAACCGTTTAGCGAGCAAGCTGAGCATGACGATCTGGCCAAGCGTCCTCCGGATTGGGGGCAAGGGCTGATTATGTCGTGCAGTAGTTGATGGAAGTAAAGATGAAATTAAACGCCATTCAGTTAGATAGTGCCGCGTTAAGCTTAAGTGTGAGCGGTGATATCGATTTTGATCATTTCGAGGCCTTTGCCGAGCCGTTAGCCCATGCTTTAGATTGCCGCGTGCGCGAGCGTCAATGGGGAGCCGATCGTCATCAATGGTTATTGGAGTTTGAAGGTACACCACTTTGGCTCAATTATGAGTTTTACGGCAATATCTGTTGGCTGAGTGTGGAGCGTGAGGCTGATGTTGAGGTGCTAGAATACCTTGCCACGCTGTTAAGCCGCCACTTATGAGCGCGCCACCATTTAATGAGAGAGTTCCAATGAGCCTAGATACGTTAAATCAACACCAAAGTGCTATCGATAATGCTGATTCGGGAGCGGCTTTTGCTTTTCAAGCTCTAACACCGGATTTGATTTTAGATGCTATCGAAAGTCTTGGCATTTACCCTGAAACGGGCCTACTTGCACTCAATAGCTACGAAAACCGCGTGTATCAATTTCGCAGTGATGAAGGGCAGCGCTATGTAGTGAAGTTTTATCGTCCAAATCGTTGGACCGATGCGCAAATTCAGGAGGAGCACGATTTTGCCCTCGCGCTTGCCGAGCAGGAAATCCCGATGGCGGTGCCAGCCTTAGTGCAAGGGCGTACCTTGCACCATTTCCAAGGTTTTCGGTTTGCACTGTTTCCTTCCATCGGTGGTCGAGCCTTTGAGGTCGATAATTTAGAACAGTTGGAATTTGTTGGCCGTTTTATCGGTCGTATACATCAGTACGGCGCGCAGTCGGTTTTTCATGCCCGCGAACCGCTCAATCCGCAAATCTTAGGCGATGAGCCTTTGGCGTGGTTGAAACAATCAGAATTAGTGCCGACTTCTCTACGGGTCGCCTTTTTCACTGTGGTCGAACAAGTGCTGGCGAAGGTCAACACCGTTTGGTCGCAGCAATGTTTCAAACCGATTCGCTTGCATGGCGATTTACACCCAGGGAATATTCTTTGGACACCCGATGGGCCGGGTTTTGTGGATTTAGACGATGCCCGTATGGGGCCTGCCATTCAAGATTTATGGATGATGCTAACGGGGGATAGGGCGCAGCAGCAACTGCAACTCGAGGTATTGCTCGAAGCCTATGAGGAATTTTGTGAATTCGATCCGCGGCAACTGGCGTTGATTGAACCCCTACGCGCATTACGGATGGTGCACTATAACGCTTGGATTGGCAGGCGTTGGCAAGATCCGGCTTTCCCAATGCATTTCCCATGGTTTGGGGATGAAAAGTATTGGGAGCAGCAGATTTTGGCATTTAAGGAGCAACTCGCGGCACTTAATGAACCACCGCTAAGTTTGATCCCTTATTAAATGTGTGAACAGGGTGGGATTTACGTGGCTCTCTTGCCTAACGGATTGAACTCTCAGCTTGAGTTACACTCAAAAAATGAAATATGTTAGGCTCCAGCTATTTTAGATAATTGATGTAAGGAAAATTCATGAAAAAAGCATTACTTATGGCGGCAGCGCTGTTATTGGCTCCATTAGCGGTTTCGGCAGCGGAATACAAAGAAGGCGTACATTACACTGTGATTAATGATGGTCCCGCGACAGCTAAACCTGAAATCACCGAGTTTTTCTCTTTCTATTGCCCACATTGCTACAACTTTTCGAAAACGGTTGTGCCTAAAATTTTGGCTGAAAAGCCAGCAGGTGTGGAATTTAACCAAGCCCACGTTGATTTTATCGGCAAAGAAATGGGCGTAGAGATGTCACGCGCTTTTGCGGTTGCTCATCAGCTCAATGTCGATGAAAAAATCGATGCGGCTTTATTTGCTGCCATCCATGACAAGAAACAACACTTTACTAGCCGTGACGATGTGCGTGCCTTATTTGTGGCTAATGGCGTTGATGGTAAAGCTTTTGATGCCGCAGCAGATTCATTTATGGTCAAAGCCCAAATGGCGAAAATGAAGCGCGATACTGAAAACGCGAAACTTTCTGGCGTGCCTGCGCTCGTGGTGAATGGCAAATACCGTGTTGAAACGGGTGCGATTAAGTCCTATGACGAGCTATTAGACATTGCTTATTACTTAGCGAGAAAGTGATTATCTTAGGATTGCGGTGATTTAGTCATCTGATTGCAATCTAACTCATTGATAATGAAAAAGTAATAAAAAGGAGCCGAGCGCTCCTTTTTTATTGGCCGCATCAAATTGTCCAGAATACGTTGAACCAGTTTTGCGGAGAATGCGTATTAGGATTTAGGCAAAAAAAAACCGTACTTCCGATAATGGAGAGTACGGACTTGAGCCATATGGCTCATTTTTACCCTGAGTAACACGGATGATTTTAGATAAGCGTCAAAATAATGTCAATAGTCAAAATATTGACACTTGGGTTTGTGTTTATCATTGCTTTATTTTTATAAATTAAATCAATTTGTTATTTTGTATTTATTGTAAGTTTTGAAAATAATTCTTTATCGATGAAACTCAATTGGACATCTTTCTGTCAAATGACTGTGGTCAATAACAACAAAAATGCCTGTAGGGGGTTATATGAGAGTTTTCCCTGTCTACGCACCTAAGCTTATTGTTAAGCATGCGCGTATTTTTCTCACTGGCGTGATATGGGTAAAAGACTTAGGTCGATTGGAATTTGAAAAAGGAAGATTTTTATTACCGAGAAAAAGCCTGCCAAAAGTAAAGCAGGCTATCTTAGAGCTGAACGAATTGATTGAAGCGCAGAATCATCAAACTAAAACAGCTTAGATTTCACTATTGAGCAAGCCAACAAGTCCGGTAACTTTCTCGTTCCAAGAACTCAGTTCTTGCTGCAATTGTTGGTTTTGCTCACTTAATTGTTGGTTTTGCTCACTCAAGGTTGACGTCTTTTGCTTCTCTTCCTCTAGCTCCATTTTTAGAAGCTCGATAGTTTCGAGTGTAGCCTGGATCTTGGTTTCCAGTTTGGACAGTAATTCAAGGCTCATCTGGAGAGTCCTATAGTTTCTGGATGGGACTGTGATTCTAGCAGTGCCAAGAGCATAAGGAATAGCAGTCTTTGCCGTTTGGCTAAAAAATGCCCGATAACGGAGTGCTAATTTAAGTTTTTTTGCATTTGTTATTAACTCGTTAGTATTCTTGGTTTTATTTATTATCGGAATGGCCCATGACATCAAGCCTGCTCGCCATAATTCCCCTGTTATTAACCTTAGTGTTAGCCCTATGGTTGCGACGTACCTTAGTTGCCCTAGGTGTTGGTATCCTCTCGGGCGCCTTGATTATTGCCCACTTCAATATACTGCAAAGCTTAAGTTATCTTGTGGAGATAGGCGTTAAGCAGTTTTATAGCCAAGATGCATGGCAATGGTGGCATTTAAACGTGCTAATGGCCATGTTATTACTGGGTAGCATGACACAGCTACTTGCCCGAAGTGGTGCGGTAGGGCAGTTCGGTGATTGGTTATATCAGCGTATTCGTACGGGCCGACAAGCGCGTATTGGTGTCGTATTGCTGGGTTGGTTAGTGTTTATTGATGGTATTTTTAGCTGCCTTGCCGTGGGCCATGTGTGCCAACCGTTGAGCCAGCGTTATGGTATTCGTCAGACGCAACTGGCTTATTTAGTAGACTCTAATGCGTCGCCGCTTTGTTCACTCTTGCCTTTTTCTAGCTGGGGGCCCTATGTGATGGCGCTACTGGCGGGACTCAGCTTTTTACCCGTTTCAGCCCTTGAAGCCTTTATCGAGGTGGCCTTATCCAATTTTTATGCGATTACGACTTTAGGTTTGTCGTTGATTGTGGCCTGGTTTGGGGTCGGATTTCATCCTGTGGATAGGGCTGCGTTGGGAGCTGAGCCGCTGGATGCTGATCATGTTGAAATTGTATCGCCTAGCACCCAAGGGAATCCTTGGCTGTTGTCCATTCCGATGCTGACCTTACTGTGCGCCTCTGTCGGTTTAACTCTCTGGTCTGGCGCGCAGCAGGTGCCGTCATGGGATATTTCGGCCTGGTTAGCCAAAGCTGATATTGGCGCTGCGATGCGTGATGCGTGTTTGTTATCGACGTTAGTGACTCTAGTGTTGTTGCTGCTGTCGGGCCGAAGCATTGGGAAACTGCTGGGCGATTTAGCCCATGGGGTGCGGATGATCGCCTTTGCTATCGCGATTTTACTCTGCACTTGGATGATAGGTGCTGTAATCCAAGATCTGGGCGTGGCGAGTTTATTGGCCGATTGGGCAAAATGGTATTTATCCCCCAGTTTGCTGGTGGCGGGGATGTTCCTGCTTTGCGCTATCATGGCCTTTGCCACTGGCTCAAGCTGGGGAACCTTTGCGATTATGATCCCCATCGGCGGAGAAATCGCCCATAACATGGATGCCAGCTTGCTGTTACCAGTATTAAGTGCGGTGATGGCAGGCTCGGTGTTTGGCGATCATTGTTCGCCAATTTCCGATACCAGCGTGCTGAGTGCGACCAGTTCAGGCTGTTTACCCCATCACCATGTGGTGACTCAACTGCCCTTCGCATTAATTGCTGCTGTTGCGGCATTAGTGGGATTTCAGTTAGTCAATTTATCTGTGGCAACAGTTTTTGTATGGTGTGGCGTGATATTTACGGCGCTAGGTTTGCTCATGCTAATGACGCGCTTTTATCCACCCTGGGTGGGCGCTCGTTCGCAGACAAACTAAGCCTTTCGGGGTAAAATGGTCACAGAATTAACTATCTGATTTAAGAGATTATCCCTATGAGCATTACCCGTTTAGATGTTGGTACACGTATGAGCAGCATAGTGATCCACCAAGGTACAGTGTACTTATGTGGCCAAGTGGCGAAGGATAAGTATCAAAACATCACCGAACAAACGACGACTATGCTAGAGGAAGTTGATACCCTGTTAGCGCAGGCGGGCAGTTCCCGTGAGCACTTGTTGTCAGCCACTATCTATCTAAAGGATATGAATGACTACGATGCCATGAATGCCGTTTGGGACGCTTGGGTACCACAAGGTTATGCACCAGCCCGTGCCTGTGTACAGGCGGCGATTGCCGAGCCTGAATATTTGGTTGAAGTCTCTGTGATTGCGGCTGTAGCCAAGGCGTAAACCGCGATCGACAGCTAAGTCGGTCGTAAGGCCAAGTTAATACTTGGCTTTATTCGTCATCAGGTAATTGCTGCCAGAGATTCTGGTGTCATATCCGTCGCAACAACGCGATTTTCAATTAGAACAAGATCTTCAGTTAGAAATAGCGAGCCAGATTTGCCGGAATATTTGGGCTGTGCGAGGCATAATGTGCCTGCAACCCTTGGGAGATGGCTTCAATATTCAGTGTTGGTAAAGCTTGCGCTATGATGGCCGCAGCCCAAGATGCGTGGAGCTTGAGTTGAGTATAATGTTCAGTTTCAACAAACCGTGCCAACGAATAACGGCTGCCACCCAATCCGTGTCCCCAACCTTCGCTAACGTCAAAGGGGGAATCGAGTCGCTTGCTATCAAACTCCACCAAGTAGGGGGATTGGCCGTGGTGACCACCAGTCCAATCGCCTAACTCCAACAGCAGAATCATCCTTGCCATTTATTTTTGCTCCTTTGTTATTGGCTCGCAATCATAACACGGCCAAAACTGGCATGGGGATCTGTGGGCGTGATGGCGATAATGCTATCTAGTCTCAGTATTTGCTGGCCCGCTTGATGTTCAACGACCAGCCATTCAGTCTTATCGGCATGGGTCTGAGTCGTAATTGCCCGTGCTTGGCACTGGCTGCCGTCCTGTAACTCAATCTTGAGCCAATAGCTCCGAAGGCAAGCCAGCTCAAGGTAGTCATAATGGGCACAGGGGATCATTTTATAGTCAGACATCATCTTTTTTCTCAGTTGAATGATTTAGATGCAATTCAAGGTCTCATCACACAGTGATAGGAGGATTGAATATGAAATGCATCTTACTCGTTGGTCTTTTGTGGTTGCAGTGGTGGCAACCTGTATTTGCTCAGACATTGGCCCCTTTTCAAGCGCAGAGTGCCGTGACCCGTCCTTATATTATCGAACTTTACACCTCGCAGGGATGCAGTAGTTGTCCGCCCGCCGAAGCTTGGTTATCTGGGCAGTTTAATAAGACCGATTTATGGCAGAAATATTTTCCGCTAGCCTTTCATGTGACCTATTGGGATTACCTTGGTTGGCGGGATATTTTTGGTCAAAAAGCATTTAGTGAGCGCCAATATCAACATTTAAACCAAAAGCATACACGGCAAGTGTATACGCCACAGTTTGTGATTAATGCTAAGGAGTGGCGTGGCTGGTTTTCGGGTGAATTAACCGAGATTTTTGCCGTGCCTCAACCTGAGGTGGGTGTGCTTAAAGTGCGTATCGCCAACCAGCAGCTTGAGGCGAGTTTTGTGCCACAGCAACCTTGGGGGCAGCATAAAGATCTGAGTCAAGCACGTTTACAGTTAGCACTCGTCGGCTCAGGGTTAACTAGTGAAATTAAACGCGGTGAGAATCGCCATAAGCAGTTAACCCATGACTTTGTTGTATTTAGCATGCAATCAATCCCTGTGAGTGTCCGTGCGACGGAGTTTGCTGCATCAGATTCAGCACTGTATTTTGAGCAATACCTCAATAGCATTCCGGCTACGGCGCAGAAGGCGCCGCAGTTAGCTTGGGTGGTGTGGTTAACGCTAAATGAAGAGCCCATACAAGCCGTCGGTGGTTGGCTTGAGGCGAAGCAGGGGGAAATCCAAAGTCAATAAGGGAAGTAGAATCAACCTATTCAAGATTACGGCAAGCTAATAAGACATTTTTGCAGGGTTATTTTATCGGCTAAGACTTTTAGATGAATCTCACCTATTGACTTTATTCCTGTCGCTACCTAGTCTGCTTGTTCAGTAATCAAGGTGGTATGCGATGGAAATAAAATACGATTTAAAACCTGCGTCCGAACGCCGTACTGAGCAATTCAAGCCCGAAGGAAATGTGGGCTTCGGTAGCCTCAGAACCGATCATATGTTTTTAATGGATTATCGCGATGGTGAGTGGCGCGATCCTCGTATTGTGCCCTATGGCCCGTTTGAAATGGCGCCGGGTGCGATGGCCCTGCATTATGGTCAGTCAATCTTCGAAGGCGCAAAAGCCTTTATGCATCAAGATGGCGAAATTTACACGTTCCGCATCAACAAAAACGCCGAGCGTATGAATCGCTCTGCGGATATTGTCTGCATTCCTAATATTGATGAGCAGATGCAAATCGATGCGATCAACGCCTTGATCGACGTAGACCGTCTTTGGTTCCCGATGCAAGAAGGTGCCTGTTTATACATTCGCCCCTTTATTTTTGCGACCGAAGACCGTCTGTCTGTAAGCCCAAGTTCGCGCTACACATTCTGCGTGGTGTTAAGCCCAAGTGGTGCTTACTACGCGGCGGGTGTGAATAAAGGCATTCGTCTACTGATCAGCAAGACTTACCATCGCGCCGTATCGGGTGGTACTGGCGCCTCTAAAGCAGCGGGTAACTATGCTGCCTCATTGCGTGCGGGTAAAGCTGCCGCACAGTTTGGTGCTTCGCAGGTACTGTATTTAGATGCGAACAACCAACAGATTGAAGAAGCGGGCGCGATGAACCACTTCCACATTCTGAAAGATGGCACAGTGATCATCCCAACCTTCACTGATACCATTTTAAAATCGATTACCTCACAATCTATTATGGAGCTGGGTGAATTGCTCGGCTGCGAAGTGCGTCAAGAGACGGTCATGCTGGATAAGTTTATCGCCGATATCGAATCCGGTGAGATTATCGAAGCGGGTGGTTTTGGGACGGCTGCCGTAGTGTCTGCTGTCGGTTCCTATATTTTTGAAGATGGCCGAGTGGTGACTGTGGGCAACGGTGAAGTAGGTGAGCATATTCAACGCATCTACAAGCTGTATACCGATATCCAGAAAGGCCATATTCAAGGCCCTGATGGCTGGGTGAGACGCGTTGAGCGTATCGCACCTTAATAGCTTCTAAATCAATACGATAAGGCTCCATTATGGAGCCTTATTCTTTTTCGTCTTGCCGCTTTTGTATCTGTTGTATTAAAAGTGTTTGGCAATCTTTGGCGCTCAGCGGTTTACTCAGCAGAAAGCCTTGGACTTGATCACAGCCTTGCAGCGCCAAGAAGTTAAGTTGTTCTTGAGTTTCAACTCCTTCTGCCACCACATTCAACTCTAGGCTGTGGGCGAGAGCAATAATCGCGCTGGTAATGGCCGCATCATCGGGGTCGTTGGTTATGTCGCGCACAAACTCGCGGTCAATTTTTAAGGTATCGATAGGGAAACGTTTGAGGTAACTCAAGCTTGAATAGCCAGTACCAAAATCGTCGACAGCGATGGTTAAGCCTAATGCTTTGAGTTTTGAGAGGATATTAACTGACTCCTGTGGGTTGCCCATGATCATCGATTCAGTTAGCTCCAACTCAAGAGCCTGGGCGGGAAGTCCTGATACCGCAAGGGCTACTTCAATGGTTGAGATAATATCGGCCTTTAACTGTCTAGCAGACAAGTTAACGGCCATGGTGATATCGCTAAAACCTAACTCATTCCATTCGGCCAGTTGTTGGCAAGCGTGGTTAATCACCCAATGGCCTATTTGATTGATCATGCCTGTTTCTTCCGCGAGGGGAATAAACTCGGCGGGAGAAATGGGGCCTAATTCTGAATGCTGCCAGCGCAGTAGTGCTTCAAGCCCTGTCAGAGATCCATTGCGTAGGCAAAACTTAGGTTGATACACCAAGCTTAACTCATTGCGTGAGATGGCCTGTTTTAACCCCGTTTCGAGCAGCATATGGCGAGTCGCCATCTCATTGAGTTTATTGGTATAAAACTGAAAGTTATTTCGCCCGAGAGCCTTAGCATGGTACATGGCGGTATCGGCAAATTTAATTAACGAATCCACATCTACAGCATCATTAGGATAGAGACTGATACCTATCGAAGTGGAGATAGTGAGGGATTTGTCCTCTAATAAGAAGGGCGCTTGAAAGGCTTTGAGCACTTTTTCCGAAATTAACGTCGCTGCTTTAGTTTTCGCCACACCTTCTAGAATAATGGTAAATTCATCACCACCCAAGCGGGCTACGGTATCTCCTTCGCGGACGGCATTTTGCAGCCTATGGGCCACTGCTTTGAGTAATAGATCGCCAATGTGGTGCCCCATAGAGTCGTTAATGTGCTTAAAACGGTCGAGGTCTAAAAACAGTAGGGCGACAATATTATTCGATCTATGTGCTTGAGATATCGCGTGATTAAGCCGGTCTTGGAATAAGGTTCGATTAGGCAGCCCTGTGAGCGTGTCAAAGCTAGCGAGGAAACGTAAATCCTCCTCGGCCTTTTTGCGCTCTGTAATATCAGTAAATACCGCCACAAAGTGGCTAGTTTCACCTTTTACGTCAATTACTTGATTTATCTCGAGCCACACCAAAATTGCTCTACGGGCCTTATTGCGGATCCAAATTTCTCCCGCCCAATGTTTATGGCGTAGTAGTTGCTGTTCAATGCTATTAAACAGATCCCGTTGTTTTCTACTGTAGGCTAAGTGAATTAAGTATTTATCACTAATCTGCCGCTCTGAATAACCAGTGATATTGCTAAAAGCGGGGTTTACCGAACGGATTCGATAGTCTAATCCTGCCACCACGACGGCTTCATTCATGCTATTTAGCACTTGTGAGGAGAGTACCAGCTCGTTTTCGATCAGCTTGCGCGAGGTAATATCCCGAGTTGTGCCCGTCATACGAATGGGATGGCCCTGCCCATTAGCTTCAACAACTTTACCTCGCTCAAGGATCCAAACCCATTTGTTGGACGAATGCTCAATGCGGTATTCCACTTCAAAGAAGGGAGTGCGTCCTTGTAGGTGTTCGGCTAACTCGTGCCTAAATCTTTCCCTATCTTCAGGATGAGCATTGTCGTGCAGTAGATGGTGACGGTTCCATTGAGGGACAGGTATATCTGTATGCGTCCGGTAAACCTGTTGTTCTTGGATATTCCAGTCCCACATCCCGTCGCCCGAAGCCCAAAGCGCCAGTTTAAGCCGTTCTTCAGATGCACGAATGCTAGTTTCAAACTCTTGTTGTTGGCGACGTTTTTGTTTGCGCCATTTTACTATCCATATCAGTAGAGTCAGTGTCAGTAGAATATAAAGCGCATAGGCCAATTCGGTGCGATAAAAAGGTGCATTGACGGTTAAATCGACCAAAAGCGTATAGTCACCTTGACGGTTGTATTCAAGTGAGTGGCGCACATGGAGCACGTAGTTGCCTGGATCGATATTAGTGAAGGTGATTTCATTGCCTGTCGGTAAATCGTGCCAATGGTTATCAAATCCTTCGAGGAAATAACTAAAGCGGTTTTTTCCTGTATAGCTAAAATCCAGTGAGGTGATTTCAAAGCTCACTAATTGATCGGCGTAGTTCATTACGATTTTCGGCGGATGACTCAGATCTAAAATCGTCTGTTTTTGGCCGGCAATTTTATATGCGGTGAGTGCTACCTTCGCTTCACCCCTTTTGTCAGGTAGGATTTTAGGGTTAAAGCGATTGATGCCATTAATTCCGCCAAACCAGAGATCACCATCACTGTCTTTAAGTTTTACACCACCGTTAAATTCCAGTGCCTGTAAGCCTTCCTGTTCGTTGAAATTAATAATTTTGTTATTGGTAGGGTTTAATTTTCCAATACCGGCATTGCTACTGAACCAAATATGATGCTCATCGTCCTCCAGCAGAGCGTAAATCGTATCGCTGGGTAGACCTTGTTCACGGGTATAATCACTAAAAATGGGCAATAAGGTTTGATACGATAGCCGACTAATGCCACCGTGGGTCGCAAACCAAACATCACCATTACTTGCGACTAAGATATCCCTAATGCGGTTATTGATAATGCTGTTTTTGTCATGGGGGTCATGGTAAAAAACGTCGCCATGCCCTGTTTGCATATCTAATTTTACTAGTCCATTGAGCGAACCAATCCACAGAATATTATTATTGGCCCTAAGGGTGAGTAACAGGTTTTGTGTAGGGTGAAAATTTTCAATGCCTGTTAGCGAAACAGGCGTAAATTCATCATTTAAAGTGGATTTCCGATATAGCGCATGGGATGTCGCTACCCAGAGCCTATTTTGATCATCTAACTCTAGACTGCGGATATAGTTCGCTTCTGCTGAGGTGTCTTTGCTATCTGCAACATTAAGTAGGCTAAATTCACCGTTTGGAGCCAGACGCCCTAGTCCATAATTACTGGCAAACCAGAGGACGCCTTGCTTATCTTGAATAATCGAGCGCAGAGTGAGGTTTAAGTATTGAGTCTCTAACCCTAATGCCTTGGCAAAAAAAGTGCTGTAGTTTTCATATGTTTTACTATTTCGTGCTAACCGCTTAAGGCCCGCGCCTTCTGTTCCTATCCACAGTGCCTGATCTTGGCTGCGGTAAAGGCTACGGACATTATTGCTCTGTTGAGGTAATTCGGTCGTATATTCAAACAGATGCTGAAAATATTGACGGCGAGTGTTGATCTTATTCAATCCAGAATAACTCGCGCCGAGCCATAGATTGCCAAAAGGATCTTCTAGCAGGGATAAGATATTGTTTTCACTGATACTGTTGGTGCGTTTGGGATCAAATTTATGATAAGTGGCAACGAATTGATCCGCCTCTCTTTCTAATTGTATTAAACCAGCTTCAGGTCCGACGACCCAGAATTGTCCTTGGGATGTTTGAACAAAATCTTTGATATAGGGAACATTATTTTCTGCTTGCCAGATGATAGTCCCTTGTTGAGTGGTCAGATCATAGTGCCAGAGCTGATTACCAAGCGCTAAGCTAATTGCTCGACTTGAATTGGCTTTAATCTGATAAGCAATCACGTCCTGCGGCACATTCAGCCGCGTAATCGTATTTGCACTTACTGCAAAGGTACCATTATCCCTGGTTCCTGCGAGTAAATAGGTGTTATCAACATTGGCAAGACTGGTGATATAGGGTTCAATGCTGGTTCCTAGTGAAACTTGGCTTAAGCGTTTTGTTCTTGTGGAAAAAGAAAACAAGCCACTTTGAGTGCCAATCCACAGCGTATTGCCGACAATATTGAGTTTAGTGACCCTGGGATCGGTGAGACCCTGTTCTATGCCAATGCGTTCAAAGGTGCCTGTTTTTAAATTGAGCCGATTTATACCTTGGCTAAAAGTACCTATCCAAAGATAACCTTGGGCATCTTGGATAATATCCGAGATATAACTTTCTGAAATACTTTGAGGATCATTAGGGGAGTGGATAAAAAGATTGAAGTTGTAACCGTTATAGCTATGGAGCCCATCTTGAGTGCCAATCCACAGCATGCCAGCACTGTCCATAAATAGGCTGGTGATTGTGTTTTGGTTTAACCCTTCTTCGCTGCGGATATGCTCAAATTTAAGCAGTGTATTTGCCGCATTAAGCGGTAATGCCAAGCCTGCGGGAAGCACCGCAACAAAACTGAGAATGCAGAGCACGCTAACGATTAGTCTAAGGATTGGTTGACTCAAAGCTACCCCTATCATTCCCTACTTTTTCCCCAATTTGGGGAGGTATTATTAACGTTACTTTAGGAATGTCGCGTTAAGAATGAGACTGACGCGATCTCAGTTTTAAAATTAAAATAATGGTTAATTTATTCACAGATTTATATAGCGTAAGGTGTTTTTATCAATATCAGCTGTGACCAACGCAAGTTTAGCATTTTTTACCGAATGCCAACATATTGCAGCTCGCAGGGAAGATCAATAAAAAAAGACCTTGCCGGAAGGGGGAGAAGCAAGGCCTTTGGTTGAACTCTATTGATAGGGTGATATCAATCAACTTGGAGGTGCGAATCAGTTGTTAGGGTTTATACGGTGGGCACGCGTACAAAACCCTCCATCAGAACTCGGGCGCTGCGACTCATAATGGCTTTAGTCACTGTCCATTCGCCGTTTTGTTGCATGGCCTGTGCGCCAACGCGAAGGGTGCCTGAAGGGTGGCCAAAACGTACTGCCTCTTTCTCACCCCCGCCTGCCGCGAGATTCACTAAAGTACCGGGAATCGCCGCCGCGGTGCCAATGGCTACGGCTGCTGTGCCCATCATTGCATGGTGCAGTTTGCCCATGGAAAGGGCGCGAACCAGAAGATCGATTTCCTGTGCCGCTACGGTTTTACCGCTGGATGACACATAGCTCTTCGGTTTAGCAACAAAGGCGATTTTTGGGGTATGTTGGCGTGCGGCCGCTTCATCAATATGTGTGATAAGTCCCATACGTACGGCGCCGTAAGCACGGATGGTCTCAAATGTGGCAAGAGCCGCGTTATCGCTGTTGATATCGTCCTGCAGCTCAGTGCCCGTGTAGCCTAAGTCTTCGGCATTGATAAAGATGGTCGGGATGCCCGCATTAATCATGGTCGCATTAAAGCTGCCAACGCCCGGTACTTCGAGCACATCCACTAAGTTACCCGTTGGGAACATGCTGCCACCATCGCCGTCTTCGTCAGCGGCGGGGTTCATAAATTCGATCTGCACTTCGGCGGCGGGGAAGGTCACGCCATCGAGCTCAAAATCGCCTGTCTCTTGCACCATGCCATCGGTAATCGGCACATGGGCAATAATGGTTTTTGCAATATTGGCCTGCCAAATACGCACGGTGCAGATACCGTTTTGCGGGATGCGCGCAGCATCAATCAGCCCATTGCTGATGGCAAAGGCGCCGACGGCGGCGGTCAAGTTGCCGCAGTTACCGCTCCAATCCACAAAGGGTTTGTCGATAGACACTTGGCCAAACAGATAGTCAACATCGTGGTCGGCTTGGCTGCTTTTAGACAGAATAACCGTCTTGCTGGTGCTGGAAGTTGCGCCGCCCATACCATCAATCTGTTTACCATAGGGGTCGGGACTGCCAATGACGCGCAGCAGTAGTGCATCACGGTGAGGGCCTGGCACTTGGGCTGCTTCGGGTAAATCTTGCAGACGGAAAAATACCCCTTTGCTAGTGCCACCACGCATATAGGTTGCAGCCACTTTAATCTGGGGCGGGAAAAGTTTATTACTCATGCTATTAACTCCAAGGGGAATAGCGAAAAGGTTCGTGTCGATATAGGCGGCAAGCTTGTCGGCATTGCCGCCTTTTAGCGCGAATCTTACTTCAGATTTGACTCTAAAAAGTCCTGCGCAAACCGTTGCAGTACGCCGCCAGCAGAGTAGATAGACACTTCTTCAGCGGTATCTAAACGACAGGTCACAGGCACTTCGACGCGCTCACCGTTTTTACGGGTGATGATAACGGTCAAGTCTGCACGTGGCGCGATATCACCAACAACATCAAACACCTCGGTGCCATCGATGCCATAGGTCGCGCGATTCTCGCCCGATTTGAACTCCAGCGGTAACACGCCCATACCGACTAAGTTTGTGCGGTGAATACGCTCAAAGCCTTCGGCGACAATCGCCTCAACGCCCGCTAAGCGCACGCCCTTGGCCGCCCAGTCACGGGATGATCCCTGACCATAGTCGGCACCAGCGATAATAATCAGCGGTTGTTTGCGATCCATATAGGTTTCAATGGCTTCCCACATGCGGGTCACTTGGCCTTCTGGCTCGATACGCGCCAGTGAGCCTTGCTTAACTTTGCCATCGACAATTGCCATCTCGTTTTTGAGTTTAGGGTTGGCGAAGGTCGCGCGCTGGGCGGTTAAATGGTCGCCCCTGTGGGTCGCGTAGGAGTTAAAGTCTTCCTCTGGCAGGCCCATTTTATGTAGGTATTCGCCCGCCGCGCTGTCCATCATAATCGCGTTCGATGGCGATAAATGGTCAGTGGTGATGTTGTCGCCTAATACCGCGAGTGGACGCATGCCCTTGAGGGTGCGCTCGCCCGCTAATGCACCTTCCCAGTAAGGTGGGCGGCGGATATAGGTTGATTGTGGACGCCAGTTGTACAGTGGGCTGACCTTATCGCCATAGTCGACGCTCAGGTCGAACATTGGCTCGTAGACTTTGCGGAACTGCTCTGGCTTCACGCTTGCCGCAATCACTGCATCGATTTCGGTATCCGTTGGCCAAATATCGATTAAGCGCACTGGCTTGCCGTCTTTATCGTGGCCTAACACATCCTTCTCGATATCGAAACGAATGGTACCCGCAATTGCATAGGCCACCACTAACGGTGGCGATGCGAGGAAGGCTTGCTTAGCGTAAGGATGGATACGACCGTCGAAGTTACGGTTACCGGATAATACGGCGGTGGCGTACAGATCGCGGTCGATCACTTCCTGCTGAATCACCGGGTCGAGTGCGCCGCTCATACCGTTACAGGTGGTGCAGGCAAAACCGACAATACCGAAGCCTAATGACTCTAGCTCTGGCAGCAAGTTGGCTTCTTCTAAATAGAGTTGTACCGCCTTAGAGCCGGGGGCGAGTGAGGTTTTAACCCAAGGTTTGCGACTTAAGCCTTTGGCATTGGCGTTACGTGCCAGCAGGCCAGCCGCAATCACGTTGCGTGGGTTACTGGTGTTGGTGCAGCTTGTAATAGCCGCAATAATCACTGCACCATCTGGCATTAAGCCTGGCTCGTTTTCAACCACGCCGCTGATGCCGCGCGCGGCCAACTCTGAAGTCGGAACGCGAGCATGGGGATTCGATGGGCCAGCAATGGTACGCACTACCGATGATAGATCAAAATGCAGGGTACGTGGGTACTCGGCCTGCTTGAGATCATCGCTCCACAAACCTGTGGTCTTGGCATAGGTCTCAACCAATTTAACTTGCTCATGGCTACGACCCGTGAGGGTTAGGTAGTCTAGCGTTTGTTGGTCGATATAGAACATGGCGGCGGTGGCACCAAATTCTGGCGTCATGTTAGAGATAGTCGCGCGATCGCCAAGTGTTAAAGCCTCTGCGCCTTCGCCGAAGAACTCAAGGTAAGAGGAAACCACTTTTTCCTTACGCAGGAATTCGGTCAAGGCTAAAACGATATCGGTAGCGGTGATACCCGGCTGAGGTTTGCCTGTGAGTTCAACGCCGATAATGTCGGGCAGACGCATATAGGAGGCGCGGCCCAGCATCACGCTTTCGGCCTCAAGTCCACCCACACCGATAGCGATAACGCCCAGCGCATCCACGTGTGGCGTGTGACTGTCGGTGCCCACTAAGGTATCGGGGAATGCCACGCCATCACGGGCATGCACCACGGGTGACATACGCTCCAGGTTGATTTGGTGCATGATGCCGTTACCCTGCGGGATCACATCGATGTTTTTAAAGGCTTTTTGCGTCCAGTTGATAAAGTGAAATCTGTCTTCGTTGCGTCTGTCTTCGATGGCGCGGTTTTTGGCGAAGGCATCTTTATCGAAACCACCGAATTCCACTGCCAGTGAGTGGTCAACAATCAGCTGGGTCGGGACCACAGGGTTAACCTGGGCAGGATCGCCACCTTTAGCAGCAATCGCATCACGTAAACCGGCAAGGTCTACCAGCGCGGTTTGCCCTAAAATATCGTGGCACACCACGCGGGCTGGGAACCATGGGAAATCCAGTTCCTGTTTTGATTCAATAATTTGTTTTAGCGAGTCTGTGAGTGCTTCTGGCTCGCAGCGACGCACTAAGTTTTCCGCTAACACGCGCGAGGTGTAAGGCAATTTCGCATAGGCGCCGGGGGCAATGGCTTCAATGGCTTCGCGGGTATCGAAATAGTCGAGTGCTGTGCCGGGTAAAGGCTTGCGATATTGGGTGTTCATAACAGTGCTCATAACATCATCCATTTCGGAAAATGAAGTCGGCGCGAGACGCACCTTGAGTGAAGTCTCGCGCTAAGTGTGGTCAGTTTTGCTTAACGGTTGGCAATGGGTACCACTTTGCGTGGTGATACACCCACATAGTCGGCACTTGGACGAATAATGCGGTTGTTTGAACGCTGCTCCATCACATGTGCTGCCCAACCCGTTACCCGTGAACAAACGAAGATCGGGGTAAACAGCTTGGTTGGAATGCCCATGAAGTGGTAAGCACTGGCATGGAAGAAGTCGGCGTTACAGAAGAGTTTTTTCTGTTCCCACATCAGGGCTTCACAGGCGACCGATACGCGGTAGAGGCGATCATCGCCATAATCTGCGGCCAGTTTTTCTGACCATTCTTTGATGATGGCGTTACGAGGATCTGAATCTCGGTAGATGGCGTGACCAAAGCCCATAATCTTTTCTTTGCGCTCGAGTTTACCCATGAGCACATCGCGGGCATCGGCTTCGTCTTTCATATCTTGAATGAGTTCCATCGCCGCTTCGTTGGCGCCGCCATGCAGTGGGCCACGTAGTGAACCGATAGCGCCTGTCACGCAAGAATGCATGTCCGACAGGGTCGATGCACACACACGGGCGGTAAAGGTTGAAGCGTTAAACTCATGCTCTGCATACAGAATTAACGATACGTCCATTACCTTAGCGTGCAGCGCCGATGGAGCTTTGCCGTGCAGCAGGTGTAAGAAATGGGCGCCGATTTGCTCATCGGTGGTTTCGGTGTCGATGCGTACGCCATCGTGGCTAAAGCGATACCAGTAGCAAATGATCGATGGGAAGGCCGCCAGTAAACGATCAGCGATTTGGCTTTGTTCGCTAAAGCTGTGCTCGGCTTCGAGGTTACCCAACATAGAACAACCGGTACGCATCACATCCATTGGATGGGCGTCGGCAGGAATGCGCTCTAACACTTCTTTTAATGCCTGTGGCAGGCCGCGCATGCCCTTAAGTTTGGTCTTATAGGCTTCGAGTTGTGCTGTGGTTGGCAGCTCACCGTAAAGGATCAGGTAGGCGACTTCTTCGAAGGTGGCGTTTTCGGCCAGATCTTTTACATCGTAACCGCGGTAGGTCAGGCCGCTACCCGATACACCTACAGTACTTAGTGCAGTCTCACCCGCGCTCTGGCCACGTAATCCAGCACCACTTAATTTTTTTGCGTCTGACATAATTCTTCCCTTCCGTTAACGCTATGGTTATTGCAGACAGGCTCAATATTAGCCGTCTACCTTTTTGGTTAAAGCTGCATAAATGTTGACTAAATACAGAGTTTTAGCCTTATGTAGGGTTGCAGCATATCGGTGATGCAGGAGCCGTTATTTGAGGTCACGGCTCTCGCATCTGGGTATCAGTAACAACGCGAAGCCTAAGCTTCTACTGACGTCCATGGTCTGTACTTATCTTTTACTTATCTTGGCTAAATAATTGATCTAACTTGTCTTCAAAGGCGTGGTAGCCCAAGTACTTATACAAATCCGTACGGGTCTGCATAGTGTCTAAGACATTGCGTTGATGACCATCATTCATCAGCGCTTGCATCACTTTCAGTGCGGCTTGGTTAGCGGCGCGGAAAGTGCCGAGTGGGTAAAGCACCATGTCGGCGCCCGCTTCGGCGAGTTCTTCTTTGTTGAACAATTGGGTTTGGCCAAATTCGGTCATGTTCGCCAGAATTGGTGCGTTAACTTGGGCTTTGAAGTGACGGTATTGGTCCAGCTCAGTTAAGGCTTCGGCGAAAATCATATCGGCACCCGCGGCGATATAGGCTTTTGCACGTTCGATACCCGCTTCTAAACCTTCAACGGCAACCGCATCGGTGCGCGCCATGATCACAAAGTTAGGGTCGGTGCGGGCATCGACGGCGGCCTTGATACGGTCAACCATTTCCTCGGTACTGACGACCGCTTTGTTGGGTCTGTGGCCACAACGCTTTTGCGACACTTGGTCTTCCATGTGCACGGCAGCTACACCGATTTTCTCAAACTCTTTAATGGTGCGGGCGATGTTGAAGGCGCCACCCCAACCTGTGTCGATATCGACCAGCAGTGGCAGTTGAGTTGCTGAGGTGATACGACCTGCATCGATTAGCACATCGTTCATCGAGGTCATGCCTAAATCCGGCAAACCGTAGGAGGCGTTCGCTACGCCTGCGCCCGACAGATACAGGGCTTGGAAACCGGTTTGCTCCGCCATCAAGGCGAAATACGCATTGGTGGTGCCAACGATTTGTAAGGGTTTTGAGTTAGCAAGAGCTTGGCGAAAACGTAATCCTGCGCTTTGGGTCATGGTCTTGTCCTTATCCAATTAAAAAGTACTGAATGATCAGTATTCGATGCTTATGGGCTGCGACTTAGCTGATATTGGCTAAGGTTTCTTTCGCGGCGGCGTTAGCTTGCAATTCAATCAAGCGTAATTCGGTATTTTTACGGCCTTGCTCTATATGGCGACGCATCAACAGGCTGGCGAGTTCGCCATCACGCTGGGCGATGGCCTCGACGATACGTCTATGTTCGGCAATGGCTTTTACTGGTCGATTCTTATTGGTGCACTGATAGCGATACATCCGCAGCAGGTGGTAGAGCCCGCCAATTAAGGTTTCTTGCAGATGCTTATTGCCGCTTGCTTGGATGATTTGATAGTGGAAGTCGACATCGCCTTCCTCTTGGAAATAGGTATCGCCATTAGCCAGCGCGGTTTCTTGAACGGCGAGCAGGTCTTGCAACTTCGCCAGCTGTTCTGGGGTAATGCGGCTAGCGGCGAGTTCGCAGGCCATACCTTCGAGCACGCTACGTAATTGATATAAATCGTTTAACTCGCTCACAGTCAGTTGAGCAACACGGGCACCTACATGGGGCGCGCGGACAACGAGACGTTGTCTTTCTAAGGTTTGCAGCGCTTCACGGGTCGGGCCTCGGCTGATGCCATATTTTTCGGCGAGGGCTTGCTCGTTGATCTTACTGCCTGCAGGCAGTTCACCCTTGATGATGCTGGTTTGTATTTGCACCAAAATTTGATCGGCTAAAGTGGTCGACGATTTTTCGCTGGCGAGGGATTTCACCTTATTCGTTGGGCTCGTCGAGGCATGGGCCGCTGAACTTGGGGTGTCATCTATGGGGAATATGGTCTCTTGCTTCAACATACTGCGCATCACTCGTTGATTGCTGGATTGTCGACAATGGGTAAAAAATAGTCCCGTTAAATGCCATTGTCAACAATATGTTTACTTAGACGTAAGTCTATACTTCTGGCGCATTAATCATTAGTCATTGTATTTATTTATTATTCTTTATTTAAGTTGATTTTTATAATTTTATCTTCTCTATTTTGTAATTGGTAATTGTCGACAATTTGGTGTTGAGTGATGTCAGATGGTGCGATCAAGCACAGCTTTTACCCCATTGCGACTTATTGAGTACAATGCAGAGGAAGTATTGGTCGGCACTCACAGGGTTAAGGCTCTTGGGGTTTAGGCATTAGGGGGGCAAGATGGAGAAAATCCTCATTAGTAGTTGTTTGCTTGGGCAGGCGGTGCGTTATGACGGCGGTCATAATCTGCAGCAAGACGAGTGGATGCAGCGATGGCAGCGAGAAGGCCGCATAGTAGCGTTTTGTCCTGAATGCGCGGGCGGATTACCCACACCAAGGCCTGCGGCCGAGCGTGTTGGCGATCTAGTGCTAACAGCGCAGGGTGAAGATGTCACAGCGGCTTTTAGGTTGGGAGCACAAAAGGCGCTTGCTTTGGCTCAGGAGCAAGGCATTAAAATAGCGATTTTAAAGGCGCGTAGTCCTTCCTGTGGTAATCAGCACATTTATGATGGCAGTTTCAGTAAGCATTTAATTGCAGGGCGGGGAATGACGGCCGAACTTCTGCTGGCGGCAGGTATGAGTGTGTTTAATGAAACGGAATTAGCAGAAGCGGCAATGAGGCTGGCACAGCTAGAAGTGGAATAAGCGGGCTAGGTAAGCCCAACCCGCTATCGACTCACTTACGTTAGTGAAGCTGTATTCGTTAATCTGTATTAGTGAAGCTGTGTGTGGGTGCTGGTGGCACTATCCGTTAGCTGCTGATGTTGCTGCAAGAGTGCAGCAATTTGATCATCTTTTTCCGCCCAAACTTGGTTTAACCAACGCTGAAACTCGACCCGATATTCCGATTCTGAAAAGTAGCGAGTAGCGTCGACCTGCGGTACTGGCAAGGCTCGCACCCGTACAATAATCTTGCGTACTTTGCCGTTCATTACGCCAAATAACACATCGTCTGGCGCATCCGGATACACTACCGTCACATCCAGTAGGTTAGTAAATTGCTCACCCATAGCGGAAAGTGTAAAGGCAATACCACCTGCTTTAGGCCGGAGTAAATGACGGTAAGGTGAATCTTGGCGCTGACGCTTATCTTCGGTAAAGCGGCTGCCCTCAACGTAGTTGATAATTGATGTGGGCATATTTTTAAACTTTTCACAGGCTCGGCGAGTGGTGGCTAAATCTTTACCTTTAAGTTTCGGATTTTTTTTGAGTTTTGCCGGGCTGGTTCTGTCCATAAAAGGCATATCGAGCGCCCAGCAACCTAGGCCCATAATGGGGACATAGATCAGCTCTTTTTTGAGGAAGAATTTCAACATGGGGATATGGTTACGCAGCAGGTAAGTCTGCGCGGCAATATCAAAGCCACTGAGGTGGTTACTGATTAGCAAGTACCAGCTGTTTTTATTGAGCCCTTCAAGTCCTTCAACATCCCACTCTATTTTGGCAATCAAATACAAAATGCCACCATTGCAGGTTGCCCATGCCCACATAAAACGATTCATCAGTCCGGTCACTGCATTGCGTGCGCCTTGAGCTGGCATCAACATTTTCACTAAACCACCAAGGCAAACCAAGGTTCCCCAAAGGGCGGTGTTAATGATCAGCAGGCTCAGACTGAGAATAAACAGCACTGGGCCGGGGAGAAAATTCAACATAGAGGTTTTACCTTACTTCTTGGTCCGCTTGCCCTGCCAATTGGCTGATCACTTGATCTTTAGCGAGCCAAAGTTCATTCAATTGTTCTTGGAAGCTAATTTTAAACTCGCGATCATTCATATAATCGCCACGCATATCCGGCGAAATATCCTTCACTGTTATGTGTACTTTAACCTTTGGCAGCTTGCCTGTCAGGTAGTCCCAATAGCTTGGAACGCTATCTGGATAGTAAATCGTGACATCGACTAGCTTGTGGATCTGTTCTCCCATGGCGGATAGCGCAAAGGCCATGCCGCCCGCTTTAGGTTTTAACAGATGTTGGAACGGTGAGTTTTGTTTTTTATGTTTGGCCTTAGTAAAGCGTGTTCCTTCGACAAAGTTCATCACACTCACTGGCTTAGTCTTAAACTTTGCGCAGGCTTTACGGGTGATCTCGATATCTTTGCCCTTGAGTTTTGGGTTCTTTTTAAGTTGTGCTGTGCTATAGCGGCGCATAAAAGGAAAATCTAATGCCCACCATGCTAGCCCTAACACGGGCACATAAATCAGTTCTTGTTTCAGGAAGAATTTCAAAAACGGGATTCGGCGATTAAATACGCGCTGCAGGATCAAAATATCCACCCAAGACTGATGATTAGCGATCACCATATACCATTCTTTGGTAGAAAATTGGCTATCGCCCGAGAGCTCAATTTGCACTGGGTGCAGCACACGTTCAATCACCCCATTGACGCTTATCCAAGCGCTGGCGCAAAAGTCGAGAAAATAGCTCGTCGCCGTTCTCAACACAGGCAAAGGAATAAGTTTAATGAAGCTGCCCAGAACAATGGGTACAACCCAAAACAGCGTATTCACGACATAACCTAAGAAAGCTATGCAGCCTTTTAATTGTGAAAACAACGTCCCCATTGGCGCCCCCTGATAAAAATTGGAGGCCTATGTTACTCGGTGTCGGCGTTTGGCTCAATCTTAGGGCGGCTGGTCGGGGCATTTGTTAATATTTCGAGTCTCAATACTGTTGGGATAAACGGGCCAATAATTTATCCATAGCCCGATATCCTAAGGCTTGGGCGAGGTGGCGTCTTTCGGTATTGGGGGCCTGCTCAAGGTCGGCAATGGTGCGGGCAACCCGTTGAATACGATGAAAGCTGCGCACGGATAATCCTAACTTGACGACACTCTGTTCTAAAAAAACTAGGTCAGCATCATTGATACCACTAAATTGCTTAAGTTGTTTACCTGATAGTTCGCTGTTAAGCACGCCCGCTCTGGCGAGTTGAATATCGCGGGCGCATTTTACTCGTTTGGCGATTTGATGGCTGGTTTCGCCTTGTGCCGCCTGTTGCGTTAGGGTGCCTGCGGGGAGTTTGGGGACTTCGATGGTGAGATCAAATCTATCTATAAACGGGCCAGAGAGCCTGGCGAGATAGCGCTGGATTTGATCGGGTGTAGCCCGATTGGGGCCGTCGATATCGCCGCTCGGGCTGGGGTTCATGGCGGCGATCAATTGAAAGCGGCTTAAAAAGGTCAGTTTTGCCGCCGCGCGGGAGATCACCACTTCACCTGTTTCCATCGGTTCACGCAAACAGTCGAGCACTTTTCTTGGAAATTCAGCGACTTCATCCAGAAATAATACTCCGCGATGGGCCAATGAAATTTCGCCAGGCTTAGGAATACTGCCACCTCCGACTAAGGAAATTGAGGAGCAAGTATGGTGCGGCGCGCGAAATGGTCGCTTAAGAAAGTCCTGCGGTTTGATATTGATGCCCGCGACGGAATGAATTGCAGCCACTTCTAAGGCTTCTTCATAATTGAGTGCAGGTAATAGCGCCATCATGCGGCTGGCTAACATGGTTTTGCCAGTACCCGGCGGACCTAGCATTAATAGGTTATGGTTGCCTGCGGCAGCGATTTCAAGTGCTTGTTTAGCTTGGTATTGACCTATCACCTCGCTAAGGCAAGGCGTGGACTGCGCCGGCTCATCCGAGATCCATTCGAGCTGCTGCTCCAGCATGGGGAGTGGCGCTTGTCCATGGAGAAACGCCGCTAAACTTTGCAAATGGGAGCCAAAGTAGACCTTAGGATAGCCAACTAACTCGGCATCGTGGCGATTATCGAGTGGCAGAATTAACTGATTATTATGGCGTTTAGCCGCAATGATTGCTGGTAGCAATCCTTGGCAGTGGCGGATTTGCCCTGAGAGGGCAAGTTCGCCGACAAATTCGGTATCCTTAAGGCTTGTGTGGGGGATTTGCTCTGAAGCAGCCAAAATACCGATGGCGATAGGTAAATCGTAGCGGCCGCCTTGCTTGGGTAAATCCGCAGGCGCGAGATTAACGGTTATTCGCCGCATCGGAAACTCGAATCCCGCATTGATCAAGGCACTGCGTACCCGCTCGCGGGCTTCTTTGACAGAGGCTTCTGGCAAACCCACCAGATTAAAAGCCGGTAGGCCATTACTGAGATGGACTTCAACCGTGACTTCTGGAGCTTCAACACCACAACTGGCTCGGGTATGCACGCAGGCTATCGCCATAAACAAATCCTTTTGTTGATCTTTTTGCGCTGAATTTGAGTGTAGCAGTAATTAACGCAAGGAGTTTTCTATCGCCTAGGTTGTTGCTTGCCTCATGAGTAAGTCATTTGCTCTGAGTTTGCGGTTCCTGTAATAGCTTTGGCAATTTGCCATATTGGACGATAGCAAATAGTTGATAGAAATGATAAAAAGCAAACATTGGAGTCGTGAGGTCAATATGGATATGTTATTAGCAGAAAATTCCCCCATTCGTCAGCAGCTGCTAGAGCAAAAGCTGGCGCAGTTTAAAGGCCCACATCTTGCCAACGTGCTCTCGGCGTTTATTCGCAGTAGTGTCGATCTCTATCCCTGTGCAAACGAAGACTATAGCCAGTTAGGTAACAGCCGACTGGGTGGATTGCCGGATTTACCTGTAGGGATGGATTATCCGGTGACCTTGGTCGGAAGGGAGGAGATGCTGGATGCTTACGCTGAGGAATTCGACCATACTCGCGAGTATATCGAGGAGCATTATGGGTGGTCGCAAGATTGGGATTGGGACGAGGCTGCGCAAGCCTTCCGTGTGCCGATGCAATTTATCGCACAAATCAATTGTAGCGAACTGAAGGCGTTGCAATCTTATTTACCCCGAGAAGGGCGATTGTTATTCTTTTTAGAGCGCTGGCGATTCTCGGAAATGCTTCGCGGCCATGTTTATTATGTCGTTGAAGATCAGCAACTGAACTCTGGGAGAACGATTGCTGAACTTAAGTTCGACGATGCTGTCTGTACAAACTATGAGTATGAGGCGGCTTATCAACTTCAGGGGATTGCTAGCATTAAGATGATAGCCCCTGACATGATTAATAGTGACAACCCGCATTTAGTAAAGTTAGCCAAGGCTCGTTTACAAGCGCTACCTGAACCGCAACAAGCTATGGTGCTGGAGGCCCTAGAGGTTGCGGAAGATGAATTGGCACCAGAGTGGCAAGATCAGCTCTATTTCTTTGATCTGATGAAAATGAATAAACACGGGTTAATTCCCGGCCAGATTCTCACTCAATCGCAATGGGCTAATACCGAGTGGCAGTCATCTAACTTGCAGGCATTGCTCGTCCCCGAGCAGCCGCTGCCGTATTACGATGGTATCGCTAGCATTAATGACCATGGAGATAGCCGCTATAAAGCCCCCGAACTCCACGCCGCGGCAGAGTTAGGCGGTAATGCCGAAGATTATCTGGTGCTACTTAAAGTCATCTATAGTGAGCACTCTATGCGGTTGAATTTTATTATCCACCGAGACGATCTTGCATCGGGAAAATTCGAGCGCATTTACTGCATTTATGACAACTAGCTGAGCTATAACCAGCCTTTTTGTTTGGCAATGCGGGCGGCATCGATACGGTTGCTCGCATTGAGTTTGGCGATGGCTTCGGATAAATAGTTACGTACCGTGCCTTCGGCAATAAACAGCATCTCGGCAATTTCGGCGGTGGATTTGCCTTCGCTGGCAAACCGAAGGGCGCGGCGTTCTTTATCATTGAGGGGGTCGACATCGCCAATTACCATCATTGCCAGCTCAGGATCGATAACGCGTTTGCCCGCCATCACTTGTTGAATTGAACTGACGAGGGTTTCTGAGGGCGCATCTTTTAGCAAAAATCCACCGACACCCGCTTCGATAGCGCGTTTAATATAACCTGCGCGGCCAAAAGTTGTGATCACCACCACTTTGGTTTGGCTATGTTGCTCCTTTAGCCAAGCGGCTAGTTCCAAACCAGTTCGTCCCGGCATTTCAATATCCGTCAGTAACAGGTCAAAATGCTGTTGTTTGAGAAGGGTTAATGCTTCGTCGCCATCGCTGGCTTGGGTAATGGCAAAACCGCCAGCAAGGGTTAACAGTGCCGCCAGTGCGCCGCGCACCATGGCTTGATCTTCTGCCAATAGAATCTTCATTAATCTGTTGCTCCCTGCAAAGGTAAAGTAACGCTAAAGGCATATCCCTGCTCAAGATTATAACTGAAATGACCTCCGAGGCTATCGAGACGTTCACGGATACCTGTGAGCCCATTTCCTTCGACAAAAGGTCTTGCTAAGGCATTATCTTTAACCTCGACATTAAGGGTATTTGCCTGCTCACTAAATTGAATGCTGCATTGGCTCGCGTTGCTGTGGCGCAAAATATTATTCACGAGTTCAGTTAAAATCAGCACAAGTTGGCTTTCTGTTCTGGCGGGTAGTTTTGGTAATTCACCGATTAACTCTACGTAGATGCCTTTATCCCTGAGTGAATTACATAGCTGGGTGATGCAACTTGCTAAGCCTTTGTGTTTATAGTCTGAGACGGTATGCCTTATTTGGCTCAAGCTTTCCCGCGCAATTTGTCCTAGCTCTTGTAGTTGAGTCGTTGCAAGTTGATATTCTTGTTTCGCCAGTAGTTTTTCGGCCAATTCAGCCTTTAGCGCAATCGATGACAAACTGTGCCCCATAATATCGTGCAAGTCTCTGGCGATACGCTCCCGTTCAACCATAGTGGCTAAGGTGCTGATCTCTTTGGCGCTTTGTCGCTCCTTCAATCTATGCTGGTAACGTCTTCGCTCTGCTTTACCGAGCATACCAACCCCTAATACTAAGGCTGAGCCGTACATTGGAAAATAGTAGCTATTGAATTGACTAACGTAGTTGAGCAAGAACAGTGTAACTAGTATCCCGAGCCAGCATAACAAGCTAACTCTAAAGGAATAAAAGAAACCAATAAAGAAACTGGCAAAGGTAAAGAGTGAGATGGACCCTAGATTAATAGGGGTAATGGCTATAGCAAGTACTAACATGCCGATAATAGGCCGATGGGCGCTGCGGAAATTACTGCGGTAGGTCCCAAAATAGCAGTAAATAAAGGGAACCAGCACGGCTAAAATTAAGATAATTTGCCAGCTAGGATAAGGCGTAATAAACAGCGGTATCAGATAAAACGCGAGGTTTATTAAGTACACCCATGCGAGCTTTCGTTCAAGTTGTAGGGGGTTATTTGTCATATCGCTTCGCCTAAGATCCATTTTGCGGCTGCTGAGAGTAGGATTGGCCGTAAACATTAGCCAATCCTTTCGCCTTTTCTGGGGTTATTTTGCACTTATTTGCTGATTTTTCTGAAGTAAAAACTTAGCCCAACCATAATCTTTTTCCACTTGCAGTGCCTGTTGCCAATCTTCCATCGCGCCTTGGATATCCCCCAATTCTTGTTTGGCCAGTCCGCGCCAAGTGTAAGCTTCGGCCTCACCCCAGCAAATGTTCTCGCAAGGTTGATTAAATCGCTCAATGGCGCTGCTGGCGAGCGTCTTGGCAACTTGCATGCTGCCCCCAAACATTGCTGGCGTATTATAGGCGGCAATCGCTTTCACTAATGCGACCCGCGGATTAAGCGGTGCCAGCTGTTCGGCCTGAGCAATGGCGTTAGCGGATTTGATCCCAAGCTCAGCGCCTTTGCTGTTATCCAAGGCGATTTGCATACCATACACGGATGATAATAGCGCGAGGGATTCCGCATCGGCTTGACTGTTGGTTAAGATTTCTAAGCTCGCTTGAGCCGAAGCTAAGGCATTATCTGCTATGGTTTTTTGTCCCATCACATTGGCGCTGATGGCTAAACGATAGTTGGCATAAGCCGCCTCGTAATCTTGAGTGGCAGTGCTGAGCTGTTGCAATTTATCAATATTCAGTGTGTTAGCCGCTTTGTCTACTTCAGCGATATTGGAGCTTGAGTTCGAAGCCGCGAACGCAGGCGTGCAGGCGAGAGTAAGGCTTGATAACAGTAAAAGTGTTTTCATGGTATTTCCTTATTGAAGTGATAACCCATTGCTTGGGGACGGCTTCATTATCAGAAATACCTTGGTCTGAGTGCAGGCACAAAGGTCATCAATTAGGCATGACAAATGTCATGTCTTAACCCTAAAAGTAAAACACCGGAGTGGCTCCGGTGTTTTAGTAAGCTAAGGTGAACGTGTAAATCGTTAGACTACCGCTTGGCTGCTAGCTTGGTTAACGAGGTAAACCATGTAGCCTAAGTAAGCGATAAGCAGCGTGGCACCTTCGCGGCGACCAATTCGTAGGCCAGACCAAGCAAAGGGTAAAATGATTACGGCTAACGCCAGCATGACAATAAAGTCTAAGGGTTGGAAACCAAGCCCAGATACAGGGTAAACGACAGCGGTCACGCCAAGAATACCTAATATATTAAATATATTTGACCCAACGATATTACCAATAGCAATATCGCTTTCGCCTTTGAGTGCCGCTAAAACCGAGGTCACTAGCTCTGGCATACTGGTACCAATAGCGACAATAGTCAGGCCGATAATGACTTCACTAACACCAAATACTTTGGCTAAATCAACAGCGCCATTCACAAATAAAATGCCACCGCCGACTAACATTCCGATGCCGACAATAATAAACGCGATTGAAAGCAATGGATTTTTAGGACCTTCTTCAATAACTTCACCATCGGCATCAGTAGTATTTTTGGCGCTGAAATAGCTGAAAACCAAGTAGCCGACAAGGAGTGATAATAAAATGATGCCGTCAGTCAGGCTGAGTTCGCCATCTAGCAATAATCCCCAAAACAGCATAGAAGCGAGGATCATCAGTGGAATATCCCGTCTTACCATCTGCGATTGAACTTGGATCGGGCGAATAAGCGCAGTAATTGCCAAAATTAAGCCAATGTTGGCGATGTTAGAGCCAATCACGTTACCCAGTGCAATGCCGCTATTGCCTGCCAAGGCTGACTTTACGCTTACCGCAAGCTCTGGTGCGCTGGTACCGAAAGCCACAATCGTTAAGCCGATCACCAGCGGCGTAATCCCAAGACGAAGTGCAATGGAGCTTGCGCCACGGACTAAGGCCTCTGCGCCTAAGGTTAAAATAATAAAGCCGCCGATAATTGAAAGTGCAATAAGCATTTTGGACTCTGTTAAACCTGATTGAGTGAATTAATTTAAGGTGCATCACCTTACGCTGATAGGCGTACATGATACGTGTTTTTAATTTGCTTTGACAGAATATGTCATAAAAAAGCACGCCGAAGAGCGTGCTTTAATCATAACGATGCGTTTTGACGTTATTTTGCGACTAACTCATCTTCCCAGCGTACTTGAGCACCACGGATCCCGTCCACCCTTTCGCTAAAGGCTTTCTCAAGCACGTGGCGCTTGATCTTCAGTGTGGGGGTTAATACATCGTTTTCGATGGTCCAAGGTTCACTCACCACCACAATGGCATCCACATGTTCGTGGGATTCTAAATGTGGATTCACACTATCGAGTGTCGCTTTAAGGGAAGCGCGTACTTCTTCACGGGCTTGTAGGTTAGCTCCCTCAGAGAGTTGCACTAGGGCTACAGGGTGCGGCAAACCAGATCCAATAACACAAATCAGCTCCACATGAGGATCTTGTGCAAGCTTGCGCTCAATGGGCACTGGTGCCACATATTTGCCTTTAGCGGTTTTAAAGTTGTCTTTCACGCGGCCGGTGATAGTCACACAACCATCGGCATCGATGGCGCAGAGATCGCCGGTATGGAAGAAACCATCAGCATCGAAGGCCGCCGCGGTGGCTTCAGGTTGCAGATAATAGGCGGTCATTAGGCCTGGGCTCTTAATGAGTAGCTCGCCATCTTCACCTTGGCGGATTTGGCAATCCTGCACGGGTTTACCCACAGTGCCGATTTTACGCGCATCGAAAGGGTAGTTGATGATGGAGTAAGCACAGTTTTCTGTCATGCCCCAAGCCTCACAAATATCCAGCCCAATACTGTGATACCAGTGGATGAGTGAGGGTGGAATAGGCGCTGAGCCAGAGCCGAGTAAACGGCAATGGTTGAGTCCTAAGCCCTTATGGATCTTGTGTTTTACTAGGCTGCTAATCAGTGGAATTTTTAGCAATAGATTGAGTTTGCCAACACCAATCTTGTCGATAATGTTCTTTTGGAACAGGCTCCACAGGCGTGGAACGGAGAAAAACACCGTTGGTTTAGCGCGCTGCACATCCGCAACGAAGGAGTCTAAGCTTTCGACGAAGGCGACTGTGCTGCCGGAATAAAAGGATGAGCCTTCAATCGCCACGCGCTCGGTAATATGGGCTAACGGTAAGTAGGACAATAATCTATCTTTACCATCTGTACGTAGATCGCGCACCACCGCTTGGCAAGTCCAACCATAGCTAGCATAGGTTTGAATCGCACCTTTAGGTTGACCCGTTGAGCCCGAGGTATAAATCAGCGTCATTATCTGATCGGGTTCGGGTAATGGCGCTTCAATCAATGGGTTGCCCATATTGAGCAATTGTTCCCATTGATATTGAGCTGGCATGGTGTCGTAGGGCATGGCGAGACGCAGCAATTCGCCGCCGACACCGGCTTCTTGATCGGCCCAATGATCGAGCTTACCGAGGACAATCGCTTTAGCCCCACTATGCTGCAATACATAGCGAATGGTATCTGGATTCGCAGTCGGATAAATAGGAACGCTGATATAGCCGCCGTGCATCAGGGCGAGGTCGGTGATAAACCATTCGGCACAGTTTTTAGACAGAACGGCAATCTTATCGCCCGGCTCTAAGCCTAAATGACGCAACGCGCCAGCAAGTTGTTGGACTTTTTCTTGTACTTCATTCCAAGTGAAATCAAGGTATTGCCCCTTGATTGGCTGGCGCAAATAAATCTCATCCCCACGCGTATTCGCCCAGTGCGCCAGCATTTCAATTGGCGTCTTAATCGCTTTATCCATAGGCAATTCCCTGTTCTTTATTGTTATTTTCACCCCAACATAGGTGCCCAGTATGGCGAGTTTTGTGAGGCCGCGCAAATAGTTTGCAAGATTGTAAAATCACTAAATCTGCAAAACAGCCTAATGGGCGAGTATGAAATGAAAATGAACTTAATAACAGGTCAGAGCAGGAGTCGCGGGGCGCATTAGGCAATAAAAAAGGCGCCTAAGCGCCTTTCATATCGGTTGAAGCTTACAGCTCCATCACGCCATCCATTTCGACTTGCGAATCTTTGGGTAACTGCTTCACACCGATAGCGGCGCGAGCTGGGTAAGGTTGGCTGAAGTAACGGCTCATGATTTCATTCACTTTGGCGAAGTGGCTTAAGTCCGTTAGGAAGATATTAAGCTTAACGATATCGTTGATTGTGCCGCCGGCTGCGGTACAAACGGCCGTTAAGTTTTCAAACACTTGCACAACTTGCGCCTCAAAATCATCGCTCACGATTTGCATTGTGCTTGGCACCAGTGGGATTTGGCCGGATAAATATACTGTGTTGCCGACTTTAACCGCTTGAGAATAAGTGCCAATTGCCGCTGGGGCGTTTTCGGTCGCGATAATGATTTTTTCTGCCATGACGCTCTCTCTAAAATAATGATCAACGATTACGGGATGTACGCAACACCTCGGGCAGTACCCTGATACGGCGCATCACGTTAGCTAAATGGATCCTGTCTTTCACCGAAATTCGCAGGTTAATCAAGTAAACGCGGCCATCGCGCTCTTCGGTGCTAAGGTTGTGAATGTTCGAGCCCTCGGCGGCGATAATCGAGGTGATCTTCGCCAGCGCGCCTTGGTGGTTAACAATTTCCACCCGCAGATTGGCTTGATACTCGACGCCTTCGACATTATCCCACTGTACGGGAATGTATTTATCGGGCTCGCCTTGGTAACCGCGAATGTTAGCGCAGTTTTCCATGTGGACGACTAAGCCTTTACCTTGGCTCACGTGGGCTATCACCGCATCACCTGGGATGGGGCGGCAGCAGTTGGCGAAGGTCACTAACATGCCTTCGGCGCCGCGGATTGGCATCAGGTGAGAATCGCGGCTCTCTTGATTCTCTAAATTATCGCCAATCAAACGTTGAGCGATGACTATGCTCATGGCATTGCCAAGACCGATGTCGGCGAGTAAGGAATTTAAATTGGCGTGCTTAGTATCGCGCACGACTTTATCAATCTGCTCGGCAGGGATGCTATCGAGCTTGGTTTTACCCAGCGCATGGTTAAGCAAACGGCGGCCAAGGGCAATGGCATCGTCTGCTTTTAGGCTCTTGAGCACTTGGCGGATTTTGGCGCGGGCTTTACCCGTGACCACAAAGTTAAGCCAAGCGGCATTCGGACGCGCGCCTTTAGCGGTAATGATCTCAACGGTTTGGCCGGAGATTAATGGCTGGCTTAACGGATAAGCTTGGCGGTTAACACGGGCGCCGACACAGGTATTACCCACATCGGTGTGGACTTCATAGGCAAAGTCGACGGCGGTGGCGTTAACCGGTAATTCTAAAATGCGACCTTCGGGGGTAAACACGTAAATCTCTTCGGGGAAGAGTTCGGTTTTAACGTTTTCTACGAATTCGAAGGAGGTGCTGGCGCTCTGTTGCAGTTCCAGCAAGCTTTGCATCCACTTACGGGCACGCACTTGCGTGGTGGTGCCTTGACCATCGGCACCGCCTTTGTAAGCCCAGTGAGCCGCAACCCCTTTGTCGGCCATTTGATCCATATCTTCGGTACGAATTTGGATCTCGACGGGTACGCCGTGGGGACCGAATAACGAGGTATGTAGCGACTGATAGCCGTTGGCTTTTGGGATAGCAATATAATCTTTAAAGCGACCTGGACGTGGTTTATACAGGCCATGCATCGCACCGAGCACGCGATAACACGTATCGATGGAGTCGACAATCACGCGGAAGGCATAGATATCCATGACTTCTTGAAATTGCAGCTCTTTACTCTGCATCTTGTTATAGATGGAGTAGAGGTTTTTCTCGCGCCCTTTGACTTTGCCCTTAATACCCGCATCGTTTAAGCGGGTGAGTACCGCGGCCTCAATACCTTGAATGAGCTCTTTACGGTTGCCTCGAGCCGCTTTTACCACTTCCCTTAGTACCCGATAGCGCATGGGATAATAGGCTTGAAAACCCAAATCCTCTAACTCAGTCTTGATATTGTGAATACCGAGTCGGTTGGCAATGGGGGCGTAAATCTCTAAGGTTTCGCGGGCAATACGACGGCGTTTGTCAGGACGCAGCGCGCCTAAGGTGCGCATGTTGTGGGTGCGGTCGGCAAGCTTGATGAGAATAACGCGGATATCCTGCGTCATCGCCATCATCATTTTGCGAAAGTTTTCTGCTTGAGCTTCTTTCTTATCGCGAAATTTCAGCTTGTCGAGCTTAGACACCCCTTCAACCAATTCAGCCACCGATTCGCCAAATCGCTCGGCTAAATCTTCTTTGGTGACATAGGTATCTTCGATGGTGTCATGCAGCAATGCCGCCATCAGCGTCTCATGGTCGAGACGCATTTCGGCGAGGATGCGGGCAACCGCAACCGGATGGGTAATATAAGGTTCGCCGCTAGTGCGCATTTGCCCTTCATGGGCATCACGCGCAACTTGGTAAGCCTGCTTGAGCAATTCTACCTGTTCAGGTTCTAAGTAACCGGAAGCAGACTCCTTTAGACCTTCAAACAGATACAAGTGGCAGCTCTCCTTTACCCAAACAGGTGTGACTCAATTAGACTTATAGTGAACGGCCTTCAGCGATGGCGGCAACAGCTGCGATTTCAGCAGCTTCACGCTCACGCACAGTTTGACGCTCATCAGCATCTAAAGTGTGAGCATTCACTAAACCTAGTTCGATTTCACGCAGGGCGATAACCGTTGGTTTGTCGTTCATCTCTTCAACCATAGGGTCTTTACCCTGCACGGCGATTTGGCGAGCACGACGCGCCGCAACCAGGATCATATCAAAACGGTTGCCGATTTGTTCTACGGCGTCTTCTACAGTTACGCGAGCCATGTGTTGAAACTCCAGTTTATCTAGGGAAAAAATGACGCAAAATTGTACACTATGGCAGTTAGCCTGCCAACAGATCGTTAAGCATATCATTTTGCGCGTGGATCTGACTAGCACCCGTTAAGCGTTGGCTGCGAATGATCGCCCGCAGATCCGCCAGTGCTGTGTCAAAATCGTCATTGACGATAATAAAATCATATTCTTTATAGTGCGACATTTCAGAAACCGCCTGTGCCATACGGCTGGCGATCACATCCTGGCTGTCTTGACCGCGGCCAGTCAGGCGACGCTCTAGCTCATCCCTTGAGGGTGGCAGAATAAATACGCCCACGGCTTCTGGCATCAAAGCTTTGACTTGTTGGGCACCTTGCCAGTCGATATCGAGAAACACATCAATACCTTGAGTTAAGGTGTGCTCAATCACATGGCGCGATGTGCCGTAGTAATTGCCAAACACTTCGGCCCACTCAAAAAAGGCATTTTGCGCGATCAGTGCTTTAAATTCTTCAACATTAACAAAATGGTAGTGTTGACCATCAACTTCACCTGGGCGCGGCGCGCGGGTGGTGTGCGATACTGAAACCTGCATATCGGCAGGTTTGTCTTTTAACAATGCCGAAATTAGCGAGGATTTACCCGCACCACTTGGCGCTGACACAATAAATAAATTTCCGCGTGCGGTCATGAGCTAAATATCCAGTTGGTTAACGCAAGAAGGGCCCAGAAAGCCGAGTATTATACAGATTTTGACCTTAAAAACGCTAGGGCTTGTTAGCCAGCAATTGTTGTCTATTTATGTTTTGCGACAGTTAACGCTGACGTTGGTGCATTTTTACGGTTTACTGTGACTCAAAGATCGGATACTGAAAATCTCTGCGTCCCTAAGCCTTGCTGAGCCTGAGAATTAAGCCTGATTTAGCTTTAGATGGATATAATCAGCATTTTTGCTTATCTAGCGTCTTTATTGCACTGACAAGTGCGGCTAAATTCGTTACGCTCATGCTTATACGACATAGAAGGTCGTGTGCGCTTGAATTATTTCACTATAAAGGAAGGGTCGTGCTGTTAAAATCTCTTTTCTGCCTTCACGGGCGTGATTCCCGCCCCCGCTTTGTTGTTATCAGTGTTGGTGTCTATTTAGGCATATCACTGGCTGTCGCCGCATTTGGGGCGAACTTTCTCATGTATCTTTTAGCGTTAGTAGGCCTGCCTTTACTTGCCCTCACGGCGCTGCGTCGTTTAAATGATGCGGCCAAGCCTAAGGCTTTAGTGGTGGTGTTTATGTTGCCGCTGCTGATTTTACTGGCGCTGTATATTGTGGCTCCGCCACCAGTATTGGCGATATTAGGGTTAGTGTTGGGGGCTGGCGCGACTTTTTGGGGAACCCGTTTGAAGTCGCCAACTATAGTGGATTACCGTTTTGGTTATTATGGACCAGCACTCGATGCGCCTATCTCGCAGGCGATCCCCCGTCGCCGAGTTGAACCTGTGATCACGCCAAAGGCGGCTGCTGCGCAAAATGCGGTGCCTGATGTATCAGCAAATATTCCTGTTGCGACTCCGGCAGAAGCTTATTCCCAGACAGAGCCAACTATTTCGTCTGCTGTTGCTGAGCCAGAACTTGAGGTTTTGCGCCAAGATGAGCTGCGCTTTGATGCCTTAACCAAGATGACTGCCAATCCAGCGGATTTTGTGGTGCCTGATGCTGTAATTGAGGGGCATGCCGATTTTCGTCCCGCTAATCCGAGCCGAGTAGAGCAAACGCGAATCGACCTCGCCGAGGTAGATTTAGCTCAAGTGGATTTGCAGGGAGAAGAATTTAAGCGTGCGCCGCTCGATCCTGCTGAGCACAGTGATGAGCCGGTGTGGCGCTTTGATCCCGATGACAATGCCGATGTTTTTAATGACACCGAGCATGCTGAAGAAGTGCGTCGTCGCCGCGCCGAAGCTAAAGAATCCGGTTCTATGACCGAATTGTTTAGGGGCGTTGCGGAGTTTTTTGCCCCTTATCGTCGTTATGTTAAGTTGCCTAAATTACCTAAGCTGGAGCGCCGTTACTGGTTGCCTGTCGGCGGCGGTGCGGGCGCTGTGTTGTTAGTCTTGCTGGTATGGGGATTATGGCCTAGTTCTGATGAGTCGCAGGTAGACGAATCGGTCGTGCCAGCGGTGCCTTCAGCACCTATTGCAGCAAGCGATCGTGTGACCTTAGATCTGCCCGACGGTTTTTCGGTGGCATTAGAGCAAGATGTATTAATTATTCGTTGGTTGGGTGAACGCGACAAGCCGCAAAACCTATGGTCTATTGCTACGGCGAAGGGTGATAAGAGTTGTAGTGCATTAGTGTTTAATAATGGCACTGAGTATCGCACTATCACTGTGGATTTGCTTGCCGACTCTGCCACTGAAGCGCGTTTCACGCCGCTCGATACCGCTAATATCATTACCGATTTAGCCCGCCGTGGTAGCATTGGTTTGTGTGGTTATAAGTTCAGCCTCAAAGGCAGCCAAGCGGTTTTAGAGCCAAATCGTGCCTTTGGAACTTATTTAGCCCGTTAAATAGATAAAAATAAGCTTAAATGCTAGTCAGGATTAGAGGGGTAGATTACACTTTTGCTCCTCTTTTTCTCCGATCTTGTGTTACATGCGCTCGCATAGCCGATGACGGCGAGGTTCGGGAAAATTTCTTTAATACGAACTGAAAACTCAATCCCACATGAATACAGATTTGACCTTAGTCATTATGGCGGCGGGCCTTGGAAGTCGTTTTGGCGGCGATAAGCAGTTAGCCTCCCTTGGGCCTGCTGGCGAACCCATGTTGGTGTTATCTATTTTATCGGCTATTCGCAGTGGATTTCAGCGCGCCGTATTAGTGATCCGCCCTGAGCTTGAGGCGGAGCTCTCCGGGATATTGACGCAGTTTTTACCCGCAAACTTTGAATATCACTTTTGCTACCAGTCATTAAGTGATTTACCACAAGACGCAAAGCTTGCTGATTTTAGCCATCGTTTAAAGCCTTGGGGGACAGCACATGCGCTCTGGTGTGCCCGCGATTGGGTAACAGGACCAATGGCAGTGATCAATGCCGATGACTTTTACGGTGACAGCGCCTTTGCCTCGTTAGCACAAGGCTTAACCGCCAGACCTAAGGATTGGATGATGGTGGCTTATCCTATCGAGCTAACGTTATCTGAACATGGTGGAGTAAACCGTGGCTTATGCCAAGTTGAGCATGGGCAGTTACGCTCGGTTGCCGAGTGGTTAAATATTCAAGCACAAGAAGATGGTTTTGTGGGCGAAGGACCAAATGGATTGGCAAAGCTTCCTCCACAGTCGCTGGTATCCATGACCTGCTGGGGCTTCTCGCCAAGCATATTTGATGTTATTAAACAGCTATTAACCGCATTTATTGAACAACAGGGCCAATTGCCGAAATCGGAATGCTATTTGCCTGCTGTGGTTCAGGCGGCAATTGAGCAAGGTGTGCCCGTCTATGTTGATGTGGCCAGCGAACCTTGGCTCGGTGTGACCTATCCGCAGGATACTGTCTGGGTAAAGCAAAAATTAATGGAGTTATTGGGTGATAAAACTCATTAGGCAGTCAGTGTTGCCTCATTTTGGAATTGAAGCCGACGAGGCAAAAATCTCAGCGTTAGGGAATGGTCATATTAACGACACCTTATTAGTGCGTTGGCCTACGGGTGAATTGGTGCTGCAACGTATTAACACCCAAGTGTTTAAGACGCCGCAGGCGCTGGTGAGTAATGCCGATAAGATCAGCCATCACTTATGCGCCAAGGCATTGCAGCAGCAATATGGTCTGCAAGTGGTTAGCCCTTGTCTTACCCAAGAGGGTGAACTTGCTATCGACTTAGGTGAGCAGGGATTTTGGCGTGCGATCAGTTATTTACCCCATAGTTTAAGTATCGAAGTGGTGAAGTCTGAAGCGCAAGCCGAAATGGCCGCCAAGGCCTTTGGTCACTTTGCCTGTGCATTAAGTGATTTTGACGCCACTGAGCTTGAAGATGTGATCCCGCAGTTTCATCACTTGCCTGGGCGGATGGAAATGCTGCGCCAAGCGGTGCAGCAGGATAAAGCCAAACGCTTAGAGTCGTGCCGTCAATGGGTTGATTACGCGCTGTCGCAGCAGAGTTTATTGGATGAACTGGCTGAAATCTCGCCGCAGTTACCGCTGCGGATCTGCCATAACGACACTAAAATCAACAATATGCTGTTTGATAAGCGCGACATGTCGAGCATGGCGATTATCGATTTAGACACCTGCATGAAAGGTCATCTAATGTATGACTTTGGCGATATGGTGCGTACTTTCTGTTCGCCCGAGGAAGAAGATTCTACTGCCCTTGAAAATGTTAAAGTGCGCCAGTCGATCTTTGCCGCCATTTGCCGTGGCTATTTAAGTGAGCTCTCCGAGGTATTAACAGAGGTCGAAAAGCGCAGCCTTTGGCTTGGGGCGCGAGTCATTTGCCTGATGATCGGCGTGCGTTTTTTAACGGATTATCTCAATGGCGACGTGTATTTCCACGTGCACCGTGAGGGTCATAATCTGGATAGAGCGGCGAATCAGTTTACCTTGTATCAAAGCCTGCTCGACCAAGAGGCTGAACTTAAAGCCTGTTTCTAGTCTGCTTTCTTTTAGCAAACGCCCCAAACGGGGCGTTTTGTTTTTTGCTTATATACGACATAATTGCACCATTAAAAACCCTTAGTCTCATATGGATTTGGCTTGGAATGGGCAACCACGAAGTACCCACTGCATTAACTTGTGCGCGCCGTAGCGCCAGAAATCTCTGGTTAAGGTGTACTCTACGCCGCTCGCAGCAGGAAGCCGTTGCCTCGTCGATGATGACGGCAACCAGCGATAACTTTTTTAATGCTTACGCGATTTTTCTCGGTGCTAGTCTTGCGCAAATGGGTTTTGTTACTGGATTACCGCAGCTCTTCGGGGCGATGTCGCAGTTAGTTTCCGTCTGGTTAGCGAGTCACTTTTCCCGTCGTAGTTTTATTGTTTACTGTGCTGCTTTACAGGCTGTGTTGGTATTAGGAATGGGCGCGTTAGCGGCCTTTCGGCCTGAGCACGCAGTATGGATATTTATCGCGCTCGCCGTGGGGTATCACGGTTTTATTAATCTTATCCAACCCCATTGGCGTGCGTGGATGGGGTCAATCGTGCCTGAACGTCGCCGTGGCGCTTTTTTCGCGGCGCGTACCCGCTTAACCATGGGCGCATCCTTAAGCGTGTTCTTTATTGGCGGTGGTATTCTGACCTTGACCGATTCGCAGCAAATGGCGTGGTTGGGTTTTACGCTGCTGTTTTCGATTGCCGCCATGGGGCGTTTTGTCTCGGCTTGGTTATTACTGCAAATGCACGATCCTGATCCGCGTGAAGCCAAGCAGCGCGGCGTGTTTATCCAAACCATTCGCAATTTTCGCGGCGCATGGAAGGATAAAACCTTTCGCCAGTACAGCTTGTTTGTGGCCAGTATGCAGGCGATGGTCGCCATATCGGCGCCATTTTTCGCTGTGTATATGCTAGAAAACCTGCACTTTAGCTACATCGAATTTGTGCTCGCGAGTGTGGCCTCGATAGCGACTCAATTTGTGACGCTAAAGTTTTGGGGGCGATTTAGCGATCAATTCGGCAATCGTTTGGTGATGATTATTACCAGCTGCATGATCCCAAGCTTGCCATTGTTATGGCTGTTTTCCGATAACTATCTGTATATTATCCTTATTCAGGCATTTTCTGGGCTGGCGTGGAGCGGCTTTACCTTAAGTACCGCCAATTACCTTTATGATATTCGTCCCTTTCGCAGTGACTTTGCTACCTATGCAGCGTTGCAAGCGTCACTCAGTGCGGGATTCGTATTTGTGGGGGCAATGGTCGGTGGCACGATAGCCTCCCATGCGGCGGATTTTTTAGTCTGGTCAGGCTGGAATGCTTGGCTCAGTAGCCCGATTTTTGTAGTGTTTTTAGTATCGACCATACTGCGCGCATTTGTGACACTGTGGTTTATTCCACGCTCGGTCGAACCCAAAGTCAGGCCTCGGCCGCAGTTACTGCAACTTATCTTCCGTATTCGCGGTTTTAATGCGATTTCGGGCGTGAGTCTCGACTGGCTAACTGTGGTTAAGCGTCGGAAAAATAATGATTAACCTAGAACCTAGAACCTAGAACCTAGATTTTATAATCAAAGAACTTACGTTTTTCAGGCCCCGAGGCATTGGCGCTGATCTTATTCGGGTGTTTATATTCATCCCAACTAGCCACATTGCGGCCGACATTGAGCATAGGAAAGTTCTGCTGATTTTCGGTAGCGGCTAGGCCCATAAAAGCCAATAGCTGACCGAGGGCACCTTGTTGGCTCACATCGATACTGAGTAAGTCGTGTCTGCCCGCAAAGTAGTTAACCACCTCAGCTTTATGACGCTGATAACAATCGATAAGATGTTGTTCATCCTGCGGATTTTCTACCATTCCTACGCCAAAGCTATGGCGAAAGCTGCGCTTCATGATTGGGTGGAATCGGCCAGTTTTGGCATCCAAATGTGGCAGCATTCGGCTGAGTAACATCTGCATCGACGGCACCCAAGAGTCTAACTCGCGGTCAAGATAAACAAACTTGGCCTCGGGGAATAATTCATCCAACTGCTTGAAATCACTAAAACAAGGCGCATCGGAAATCGCATCAGCCTGCATAAAGGCTGCTTTAGTAAACGCCATATGTGCCACTTTTAAGCCTTGCTCCAATAGCGCCACGCTTACGCTCGTCGTCCCCGTGCGGGGCAAGCCGATAAAAATAACCTTCTGTTTTTGCTCGGCAACAACCGACTCATGCTTAATCGCATTTGGCTCGATTGCACTCGGCTTGGTTGCACTTGGCTTGGTTGCATTCGGCGCGAGTAAGCTTGGCCTGATTTCATTTGGTTTAGTCGAATCGCACTGTGGCTGATTGAGCTGCACATCTTCACTATGGTTATGCCTTTGAGAATCGGGAAGGGTGGCAATAGTTGGGTTATCAGGCATGGATTAGGCTCGGCATTCTTGTCAGCGTGGTCGCGATGGGTAGGTAAATTGGGGTTTAACATTAGCGTTTTATCAACGTTGGCAGTATATCGCAGTGCACAGGTTTTGGCAGCGCAAAGCTGGCGTTGCGTCGGTATTGCGTTGTAGAGGTAATCAACAGGATAAATTCCTTTATGCTAGAAGCAGTTGGGCAAGGTGAGGCAATTACTTGTATTATTTGCCTCATTTTGTGAGGCGAATAGGTTTGTTAATTGACTCATTGTGTGAGTAGAATAGGCTTGTTATTTGACTCATGGGGTAGGATATGTGGATTTGGCAGCAAGCCGATTGGCCTAAATTTCATTGGAATACCAGCAGCATTGATGCCTTGCTGCGTCAGGTATATTTCAATCAGGGCCAACTGCTCGGCAAGCAAATGCTAAGTCACGACGACAGCCAGTTAACCTCAGCGGCAGCACTCGACACCTTACTCGCTAACATTATCCACTCCAGTGCCATTGAAGGTGAAAAGCTCAATGCGGCTTCGGTGCGCTCATCCTTGGCTAAAAAACTCGGTGTGTCCGAAGACAAACCGTATCCGACCACGGCACAAACCGATGGTTTGGCCGACATTATGCTCGATGCCTTAAAAAATTTAGATACAGAGTTAACCCTTGAGCGGATATTAGGTTGGCATAAACAGTTATTTCCCCAGGGTTATACGCTGTTAAACCCCGTTATTGGTGGAGTGCTACGTGGCGATACGCCTATGCAGGTTGTCTCAGGCCGGATTGATAAACCAACGGTACATTTTGAGACACCCTCTCGAGCGACTTTGGACGCTGAACTCTCACAGTTTATTGAATGGTTTAATGCATCAAGGCAAGATCTGGGTTTAGATCCGCTTATCCGCGCGGCGATAACTCACCTTTGGTTTGTGACTCTGCATCCGCTTGATGATGGTAATGGGCGCATCACGCGTTTATTGACCGATTTAGCTTTGGCGCAAGCAGAAAAACGCTCAATTCGTTTTTACGCTATGTCGGTCAGTATTCTTGCCCGTCGCCAAGCCTACTATGACATTTTAGAGTCCACCCAAAGGGGCGATGTCGATATTACTCCTTGGTTAGTATGGTTTTTTGAAACCCTCAATGATTGTTTGCTCAATGCGATGGCTGATGTGAACAAGACTCTGCTAAAAACGCAGTATTGGCAAAATGTCGATCAATCCTTATTGAGTCAAGAGCAAGCCAAAGTGCTCAATCGGATGTTAGATGGCGATTTTGAATTAGGGATGAATAGTAGCCAGTACCAAAAAGTCGCTAAGGTGAGTCGCGCCACCGCCACCCGTCACCTTGCGCAAATGGTCGAGCAAGGCTTTTTAGTGAAAGCTGACGCCGGCGGCCGAAGTACGAGGTACTTATTGCCGAGTGGGCAGTAGTGAGTGCTTAGCTTTAAGTCTCAACAGTGGCCACAAAATGGTATCGCCCGCAGGCACGCCGTAAACTCTTCCATGAGGGCTCCACCGCGCCATCCATGGCGCAGAGGGCCTGCTTATCGATACCATTTTCCGCTATGAAGCCCTCGTATCGCGTCAACTTCAGTGTGAGCCTTGAATGAGGTTACAAATTAGCAGTTGAATAAGCGCATACTCACAATTGGTATCCACATTTCTTTTAATTAAATATCAGTATGTTATATTGCACCAAGCTGCTTAGATAAGGATTGGTGACGAATAATGGAAATTCAGATTGGTGATGTACTGAGATATAAAAAGCCAGCATGTGGTAAAAACATGTATGAAGATGGCCACCTCAATTTCCACTTTCTAACCAAATCCATTGATGCCAACAACCTGCAACTTGAAAAGGGAATCAATCCCTGCGCCAAAATCAAAACGAGCTTGGGTCAACTTGTGCGCCCGGCAATACTGATTTCCAGTAGCCCAAATAAAAAAGGATCAGTAGAAACCCCCTGGGAAGATTTTTATGACGTTGATAATGGCCATATTCGCTACTTTGGTGACAACAAAGAACCTGGTAAAGATCCTGCCACAGCACCAGGAAATAAAGCACTACTTGAAGCGTTTCGTTTAGCCCATTCACACAGTGTGGACGAGAGATTATTAACTCCACCTATCTTGTTTTTTAAGCGGGCGATAGTTAATGGCGTCGCTAAAGGCTATCCGCAATTTTATGGATTGGGGATCATCAATAGTGTCGAATTAGTGACTCAGTGGGACAATAAATTAGCTCGCACTTTTACAAATTATGCCTTTGATTTTACTGTGCTTTGCATTGCTGCGGAGCATGAAGTATTCGAATGGGATTGGATAAATAGCCGCCGTAAGAAAGGCTTTTCGCTTGCGATAACCAATAATGCCGCCCCTAAAAGCTGGCGACAATGGCTAAATGAAGGCAGTAATTCCCTTAATAAATTACGCCGCCGAGTTTCCAAACTGAGTCTAGAGAAAACGGTAAATCAAAAGCCTATTCCGGGATCTGAGTCCGATAAAATTTTAAATCAAATTTATGATTACTATGCCAACAAGAAGCATAGATTTGAGGCGCTTGCAGAGGTTATTGCAGAGCGCGTAATCGATAGGGAGCTTGGAATTTATCAAAAAGGCTGGGTGACTCAAGGCTCGGGTGACGGTGGTGCCGATTTTATCGGTAAGGTGACGTTGGGCAGTGGATTCTCCAAAGTGGAGTTGATTGTGCTAGGGCAGGCAAAATGTGAGTCACTCAATACGCCAACGGGCGGTAATCATATTGCTCGTACAGTAGCTCGCTTAAAGCGTGGTTGGCTCGGTGTGTATGCCCGAATTCAACTGCGAAGTGCGACACTCGCCAATATCAAGCAGCCAATACCATTTCTTTAAAGACAATCGCTGGTTGCTTGAAATCTAAACACTTTTTCGGTCGATAATTTATCCGTGATAAAGCG